>JAYEIA010000337.1:0-20851 GCA_034659855.1 Bacteroidota bacterium | reverse complement strand
GGTTGATGATCCGCAAATAATGGATGAAGACTTTACACCGCAGTCTGAAAAAAAATGGACAATGAAAAGGTATCAAAAAAAATTATCGAATTTAAGCCGGGTCATTGAGTTGGTTAATATTAATGAATTACCGGAATTTATCGCTCTTGCTGAGGTCGAAAATAAAACAGTTTTAGAAGATTTGTGTAAGACCGAAGTGCTTTCTGAAGCAAAGTACGGAATTGTGCACCACGAAAGCAACGACGGCAGAGGGATTGATGTAGGACTCCTCTACAGAACTGATGAATTTAAAGTAAAACATAGTGAACTGATACCTATAGATATTGCTCCCGGATTATCTAAATATCCGCCGAGAGAAATTTTGTATGTTAAAGGAAAACTGTCCGATACAGAAGTGATTCATATATTTGTTAATCACTGGAAATCGAGAAGGGGCGGTACAACTCAGACGGAGCCGATAAGAATTGCTGCGGCAAAAACCTTGCGATTAAAAGTCGATGAGATCTTTAGTAAAAAACCTGATGCAAAAATTATTATTTGCGGAGATATGAATGATACACCTGAGAATAAGAGCCTTTCAAGTGTTTTAGATGCTAAAAAATCTGTTTCTGAAATTCAGAAATCCGGCTTATTTAATTTAATGTATATGAAATCACTAAATGGCAAGGGATCATACAGCTACAGCGGAGAATGGAATATGCTCGATAATTTGGTAGTCTCTCACAGTTTTATGAAAAAGGGTAGGGGATACCGTGTTTCTCCCGACGGAGGGGAAGTACTTTTTGATAAAAAAATATTATATTACAATTCAAAAGCCGGAGATTTTGTGCCAAGCAAAACATATGGCGGCAAAAATTATTACGGAGGATACAGTGACCATTTACCGGTATATTTCAGAATGGAAAAATGGTAATATTTTATAAGGGAAATTTGTTAAGGTCAATTTTTCACCCACGAAAAATAGGACAGATTAATTTGTTGAACCCCAAGACAGTATTATGGATTTTAAATTACAATCGGATTATAAGCCCACTGGTGATCAGCCTGAAGCTATCCGGCAACTTGTTGACGGAATCAATTCGGAATCGCCCTTTCAGATATTACAAGGAGTAACCGGGTCGGGCAAAACTTTTACGGTGGCCAATGTTATTGAAAAAATAAATCGTCCGGTTTTAGTCTTGAGCCACAATAAAACTCTGGCTGCTCAACTTTATGCTGAGTTTCGAAATTTTTTTCCCGATAATGCTGTGGAGTATTTTGTTTCTTATTATGACTATTATCAGCCCGAGGCATTTATTCCGGTCAGTAATACATACATAGAGAAGGATTTAACAATAAACGATGAAATTGAAAAATTACGCTTAAGTACAACCACTGCTTTACTGTCGGGCAGGAGAGATGTTATCGTGGTGTCGTCGGTTTCCTGTTTATATGGTATTGGTAATCCGGAAGATTTTCATGCCAATATTATCGAAGTAAAAGTAGGCGAGAACTATGCCCGAAACAAGTTTTTAAGAGATTTGGTGAGCAGCCTCTATTCCAGAAATGATATTGAGTTTTCAAGAGGAACATTCAGAGTAAGAGGGGATACCGTAGATTTATTGCCCGGATACAGCGATACTGCTTTTCGGATAACCTTTTGGGGAGACGAAATTGATGAGATAGAATTATTTGACCCTGTATCCGGCAATACTAAGGATAGCCTGAATGAGGCCAGAATTTTTCCGGCCAGTATTTTTATGACCACAAAAGAGCGGTTAAAAACTGCGATGAATCAAATTCGTACCGATTTAGGAAAGCAAATTAAATTTTTTGCAAATAACGGAGAGTTTGAGAAATCAAAACGGATTGAAGATCGGGTAACTTATGATTTAGAAATGCTGCAAGAGCTGGGACATTGTTCGGGTATTGAAAATTATTCTCGATATTTTGACGGAAGAAAACCCGGCACCCGACCGTTTTGCTTATTGGATTACTTTCCCGATGATTATCTGACGGTTATTGATGAAAGTCATGTTACACTTCCTCAAGTACATGCCATGTACGGAGGAGACCGCTCCAGGAAGATTAATTTGGTAGAGTATGGTTTTCGGTTACCGGCGGCAATGGATAACAGGCCTCTGAAATTCAGTGAGTTTGAAGACATTTCTAATCAGACCATTTATTTAAGTGCCACGCCGGCAGATTATGAGTTAAAAAAGTCGGAAGGTATAGTTGTAGAACAAATTATTCGCCCGACCGGATTGGTCGATCCGCCTATTGATGTTCGTCCGTCTTTGAATCAGATTGATGATTTGTTGCATGAAATTAATGAACGAACAAAACTCGAACAACGCGTGCTTGTCACCACCTTGACCAAGCGCATGGCAGAGGAACTTACTGATTATCTGACCAATGTGGATGTTCGGTGTCGCTACATACACTCGGATGTTGATACCATTGAACGTGTAGAAATCATGGAGGAATTACGGCGAGGAATTTTTGATGTTTTAATTGGGGTAAACCTCTTGCGTGAAGGACTGGATCTACCTGAGGTTTCTCTTGTGGCTATTCTGGATGCCGATAAGGAGGGATTTTTACGATCCGAGCGCTCATTGACACAAACTTCCGGAAGGGCGGCACGGAATTTAAACGGAAGAGTAATCATGTATGCCGATAAAATTACCGGCTCTATGCAACGCACCATCGATGAAACAGAACGCCGCAGAGAGATTCAGCTAAAATATAATGAAGAGCAGGGAATAGAACCGAAGCAAATCTATAAGAAACACGGAAGTATAATTGGAATACCCGGACAAAGGAAGGAGAGTAAAGAGTATGCTTCGGAAAAAGGGGAAGATTCCATGGCTGCAGATCCGGTAATACAGTATATGAGTAAGCCTGAATTGGGAAAAGCCATTGAGAGTATAAATAAGAAAATGCTGGATGCGGCTGAAGAAATGAACTTTACCCTGGCGGCAAAACTACGAGATGAAATGTTTGAAATGAAAAAGATTTTAAAGAGAAAGGCATAATAATATTATGTTAAATAGGATAGTTGTGATTTCCAATACTAAACCGCTATCAAGATACTGAATAAGAAAATAAATTATTTTTGTTTTGTTCTTCTTTACAAAATTCTTGCACAGCCTCTGCACTTGTCAGGTATTTTTACCATAGCCGTCAAGTTAAGGTATAAACAACATGCTCAACCTCCGAAAAATAATTAAAATTACAACTTAATACAGACTGTAATTCAACTAATTAACGTTTTAGCTTGACGGCTATGGTGTTTTTACCTGACAATAACTAAACCTATACCTGAAAATATTATATCGAAAACATTAACACCTAACAAGTGCAGGATTTATTTCCCGAATTAACTTGGTTGTGTTCGTAGAATCCGTATTATTATTTCTGCCTCTTTTTTACAGGAAATTAAATTTCACAGAATGCATAATGTATCGAGAAAATATTTTTATGCGATTCTCAGAGAGTTAAATAATGGGAGAAAATTCCTAAATATTTAATTCCCGGCGAAATTGTGTTTCCGGTTTTACGACAGGAAAATAGGAGAGAATAATATTATGTTAAATAGGAATTTTCTTGTTATATGCAATGTTTTTATAATTCAAGAAGTAAGCAGCTTGCAGATTATTCAGAGATTATGTGTTGAGTTATAGTTATTCTCGAAAATTTTTTGTCCCAAAATAGTAAAGGGCTACTATGCGATTATATTTGTAATGTTCATATATACAGTACTTTGGGATTGGCTTTAAATGTCCTATAATTAATATTATGTTAAATAGAATGATTTCTAAAAAAGAGGGACTGCTTCAGCCCCTCTTCTTTGATAATTAATTTATATCCTCATTGGTATTAGATTCACTTTTAAGCTTATTCAATAAGTCAGAATACTTTTCTTTCTTCTCCTTATCTCGCAGCTTATAATATATGCTTCTCAAAATATCAACGGTTGTTATATCATTGGGTTTAATACTGTGAGCTTGTTCAAAACTTTCAGCAGCACTCAGTAAGCTTGGCTTAACATCTTTTTTAGGCTCATCCGATTTTGCAGCATCTCTGTAAATTTTAAAAATGATATCAGATTCCCAGAGCTTTCTTTCATGGCGTTTATAATAGAGTCGTCCCCTATTGAAAGCCGCATTGAAAAATTTTGGATCCACATCTAAAGCTTTGGAATACAATTTGTGAGCTTTTTTAAAGTTTTTATTGGCTTCGGCTTTTATCTCAGAAGCTTTCTTTTCAGCCTCTTTTTTCTTGTTCTCATAAAATTCTTTCTTATCATCAAACCGGTGTTGGAAAGCTTTCTTTTTAAACTGATGAACGCTATCCATGTATAGTTTGAACATATCAAAATTGTCTTCATCCCGATTGTCGTAGATAGTAGCCTTTGCAGAATAATATGAAGGATTTTCAGGGTTCTTTTCAATGGCAAAATCTATATATTCAATCACCTTGTTCGGTTCATTCTTTTTTATGTAATAGTTAATCAAATCAATCACCAATTGTTCTTCATTAGGATATTTTTCAAATCCTTCTTTAACCTTTTTTATATACATGGCAGAATCTTTCGATTGCCCATAGGCCGTAGCAAGGTAATGATAAGAACTTCCCGGATTGTATTCCATGCGAATACAATTTGCAAAATGTCCTTTAGCTTTCTCAATTCTATCCGATTTTATTGCAATAATTCCGGCATAATAATGCAGTAAATCTAAGGTATAAGTTGTATCATTATCTATTTTCGGATAATGTGCCAACTGAATGGCTTCTTCCATAAAGCCGTATGCCTCTTCAAAATTCTCTTTCTGATAAAGTCCAATGCTCTTATTTACAAGGAATATTCTGACACGCATTGCCGGTTCTTGGAATTTTGGTTTTGTTCTTAATTCTTTCTCCTCAAGGCTGTCTGCAACTTTGAGTGCATAGGCTGCTTTTTGTAAGGCCTCTTCCTCAATAAACTCCGTTTCTTCCCAGTGATCCAATAAGCCATTTTTAAAGAATAGCTTTTTATGAGGATAAAGCCATATTTGTTCATCGCCTTTGGTCAATTTTTTTTCCGGTTCACCAACAACCGTTTTTACATTCACTATACCTCCTTCGGCAGCCATGCCTTCACTTAATCCGGCCGTATTAAACTGGTGAATTTCAAGCAAGAGTTCGGCTCGGCTCAACCACGTTCTTGATTTATCCTTCTTGCGATGGTGAACAATATCTTCATTACTGTCTTTCAAATCATCTTTTAATCCGTCCCATGTATTTTGACCAAATACAAAAAAAGAACTAAAGATTAAACTTAAGATTAAACTTGTTTTTTTCATTTCTCTATTGGTTTTTAAAATTTAAGCGTTTATTCATTCGAGTCATGTTCGTCTTCAGAATCAGTTTCGATTGTTTCTGTCGACTCAATATCTTGTGTAAGATCCACTTTTTCAAGCTCTTCACTTCCTTCAATCTTGGCAACAGACGCAATCGCCGCATCACCTTCCAAGCGTATTAATCTAACACCCTGAGTAGCACGTCCGGTTGTTCGTATTTTCTCCACAGCCAGTCGAATGGCAATTCCTGCCTTACTGATAATCATAAGGTCATCAATATCTTTTATACTTTTTAATGCAATTAACTTGCCGGTTTTCTCAGTAATGTTCAAAGTTTTCACACCTTTACCACCACGCTTTGTAACTCTGTAGGCATCTACGTTGGTTCTTTTTCCGTATCCATTTTCAGAGACAACCATGACAGAATGTCCGTTATCATCCTCAATTTGAATCATTCCAATGACATAGTCTTCCGGGTTGAGTCTAATTCCTCTCACTCCGGCTGCTATTCTGCCCATTGGGCGAACATCCTGCTCGGAGAATCTTACGGATTTTCCGTTGCGAGCCGCCAGCATTATATCTTTATTGCCGTCTGTAAGATTTGCAGAAATTAGAGTATCTCCGTCATTGACAGATATGGCATTTATGCCGCCGCGTCTGGGTCTGGAGAAATCTTTTAGCGATGTTTTCTTTACTCTGCCTTTCTTTGTGGCAAACATAATGTACTTGTCTGCCAGGTATTCGTCATCATCCAAACTTTTGACTTTGATGTATGCTTTGACATTATCATCGGGTTCAATTCTAATTAAATTTTGAATAGCCCTACCCTTGGAAGTTTTGGACCCCTCGGGAATTTCATAAACTTTGAGCCAAAAGCACTTTCCTTTTTCGGTAAACAGAAGCAGGTTATTATGCATAGTGGCAATATAGAGGTATCTCAAGAAATCTTTCTCTCTGGTTGTTCCTCCTCTGGAACCTCGTCCTCCCCTATTCTGAATTTTGTAATCCGATAAATTTGTACGCTTTATGTACCCCATATTTGAAATCATAATCGCCACTTCATCGTCGGCATAAAAATCCTCGGGATTCAATTCATGAGAAGAATAAGTGATATCCGTTCTGCGCTCGTCACCGTATTTATCTTTAACTTCAAGTAGCTCATCTTTAACGATATTCATACGCAACGCTTTATCGCTCAGAATTTCATTCAGGTGTGCAATGAGTTTAACTAATTCATCATATTCTTCTTTTATTTTTTCTCTTTCTAAACCGGTAAGCTTTTGAAGTTTCATATCCAAAATTGCTTTGGCTTGAATTTCTGAGAATTCAAAGCGTTCCATTAATCCGGTTTTAGCTTCATCCGGGGTTTGAGAGGCACGTATTAATTTGATTACTTCATCTAAATGATCCAAGGCTTTTAAATAGCCCTGAAGAATATGTGCTCTTTCTTCAGCTTTTTTTAATTCATAGCGAGTTCTTCTTAAAACCACTTCGTGGCGGTGTTCTGTGAAATTTGAAATTAAACCGGTTAAATTAAGTAGTTCAGGTCTTCCCTTTACCAGGGCTATATTATTCACGCTGAATGTTGATTGCAAGGCCGTGTATTTATACAATTTATTTAAAACCACGCCGGCAATTGCCCCCCTTTTGAGGTCAAAAACAATTCGCATTCCTTGACGGTCAGACTCATCGTTGGCATATGATATGCCATCAATTTTTTTCTCATTAACAAGGTCACCCACTTTCTTAACCAAGTCCGCTTTATTGACCTGATAGGGTATTTCGGTAATGATTATTTTCTCTCTGCCGGATTTTGTTTGCTCTATTTCAGATTTAGATCTGATTACTACCCTACCCTTTCCTGTACGATAGGCATTTTGTACTCCTTCATAGCCGTATATTGTTCCGCCGGTGGGGAAATCCGGAGCTTTTACTATTTTTATTAAGTCTTCAATATCAATTTCCGGATTATCAATGTATGCAATTATTGCATCAATAGTATCACTCAAATTATGAGGCGGCATATTGGTTGCCATACCCACAGCAATTCCCGATGCCCCGTTAACCATAAGGCTTGGAATTCTTGTAGGAAGTACAGTGGGTTCTTCAAGGGTATCATCAAAATTTAATTTGAAATCAATAGTTTCCTTATCGATATCTTTAAGCGTCTCTTCAGCTATCTTTTCAAGCTTGGCTTCCGTGTAACGCATTGCGGCCGGACTGTCACCATCTACTGAACCAAAGTTTCCTTGCCCATTGACAAAAGGGTAACGCAAAGACCAATGCTGTGCCATTCTGACCATCGTCAAATAAACAGATGAATCACCGTGAGGGTGGTATTTACCAAGAACCTCACCCACTATTCTTGCCGATTTTTTATGAGATTTATTGGCCCATAAAGCCAATTCCTTCATGCCGAATAAAACCCTTCTGTGAACCGGTTTTAAGCCATCTCTTACATCCGGTAAAGCTCTTGAAACAATTACAGACATAGAATAATCTATATATGCCGATTTCATCTCATTTTCAATATTTACCGGTATTATTCTTTCGTTTTCACCAATCATTACTCAATTCTTTTTGTGACTGAATTTTTCGATTTATAAAGGATTTAAAATCTTTACAAAACCTTATCATTCAAATTTTATTACTAAACCATCCCGTAAAACAATATTTTTTTTATTTTAGGGCTTTTGAGTCAACAAATATAACAAAATTATGTCAATTAGTAAAACGTTTGATTTAAGGAGAGCTTTGCCGTCAAAATGGGATGCTTTTTTGAAAGAAGAATTTAAGAAACCTTATTTTTCAGAACTCCATAGAATTATCAATTATGAGTATGAAAATTATGAGATATATCCTCCGAAGTCTTTGATATTTAATGCATTTGAATATTGCAGTCCTGAAGATATAAAAGTAGTAATTATTGGTCAAGACCCCTATCACGGAAAAGGGCAAGCCAACGGGCTTTGTTTTTCTGTTCAGGAGGGCGTAAAAATTCCTCCGTCGTTGCGAAATATATATAAAGAATTATTTAAAGAAACCGGGAAAGGAATTTCATCAAACGGAAATCTTGAACCCTGGGCAATACAAGGTGTATTAATGCTTAACTCCATATTGACTGTCAGAAAATCGGAGCCGGGAGCACATAAAGCCGCCGGATGGGAAATCTTTACAGAAGCTGTTGTGAAAAAGTTATCAAAAAGTTTTAAACAATTGGTATTTATTCTGTGGGGCAAGTATGCTCAAAAAAAAGAATTATTGATTAATTCTGATAAACATCTCATACTCAAGTCAGCCCACCCTTCTCCATTCTCGGCCTACCGAGGCTTTTTCGGAAACAATCACTTTATTGAGACTAATAACTATTTGCGAACGACAGACCAAGACATAATAAATTGGTAAAAATCCGTCGGTTTTTATACCTTTGCAATTTACAGAACTATAATAAAATACATAATGAGTAATTATTCAGGAAAATTAAATAAAATTATGACATTCAGCCGAGAAGAAGCTGTACGACTTGGGAACGACTATGTTGGTACCGAGCATTTTTTCTTGGGGATACTACGTGAAGGCAGTTCTGATGTTCTGCGTACTTTACATGATTTAGGACTTGATATTGAACTGTTCAAGAAGTCTATTGAAAATAAGATACGAAGCGGAAAAGCTGTTTCTGAAGTTGATATCTATGATTTACCTCTGATGAAATCAGCGGAGAGGATTCTTAGACTAACCCAGCTTGAGGCAAAGGCATTAAAAACCGGAATGATTAAACCGGAACACCTTGTCCTTGCCATCTTAAAAGGACCCAAAAATATTATATCCGGACTTCTTTCTGATGCTGCAATAGATTACAAAAAGCTAAAAACAGCCCTAAAAAATAGTGCCGCTTCGAGTTCAGATGACATTGAGGACAGTTTCGAGGATGAAGACGACGATTTTGATGATGATGAAGATTATAGCAACGAAAATCTTGAGAAAAATCCGGCAGATTCCGGTACTCCCGTTCTGGATAATTTTGGTCTTGACCTTACCAAAGCCGCTTCTGAAGATAAACTGGATCCAATAGTCGGCAGAAAAATAGAAATTGAACGTTTGGTTCAAATTCTCAGCCGAAGAAAAAAGAATAACCCGGTTCTTATTGGTGAACCCGGGGTAGGAAAATCTGCTATTGTTGAAGGCTTGGCCAATAGAATTGTTACAAATACTGTTTCTCGAGTACTTTTTAATAAGCGGATTATAACTTTAGATATGGCTTCTATTGTTGCGGGAACCAAATACCGCGGACAATTTGAAGAACGCATGAAGTCAATAATCAATGAGCTTCAGGCCAACCAAGATATTATTCTGTTTATTGATGAAATTCATACCATAATAGGAGCCGGGGGAGCTACCGGGTCTATTGATGCTTCAAATATGCTTAAGCCGTCTTTGGCCAGAGGCGAAATTCAATGCATAGGAGCTACTACTTTGGATGAGTACCGACAGCATATAGAAAAGGACGGTGCTTTGGAAAGACGATTCCAAAAAATATTGGTTGAACCTACATCGAAAGAGGAAACCATAACCATACTCCATAACATCAAATTGAGATACGAAGAACACCATAATGTGGAATATACTAAAGAAGCACTGGCTGATTGTGTTATTCTTTCAAACCGATACATCAGTGACAGATACTTGCCTGATAAAGCAATCGATGTTTTGGATGAGGCCGGTTCAAGGGTTCATATCAACAAGCTTACTGTTCCTTCTGAAATTACTGATATAGAAGAAGAACTCGAAAGCGTTAAAGAGAAAAAGAATGCGGCGGCTAAAAATCAAGAATTTGAAAAAGCTGCTAAATTTAGAGATACCGAAAGAACCTTACAACGCAAGTTGCAGGAGATTAAAGATGAATGGAATACAAAACTCTCTGAGAATAAGGAGATTGTAGATGTTGCTGATATTGAAAGTGTCATTGCAATGATGACCGGTATTCCGACAGTAAAAATTGCTCAGGCAGAATCTGCTAAGCTCTTGTTGATGAAAGAAGAGATGACAGATAAAGTTATTGGGCAAGATAATGCCGTGTCAAAAATTGTAAAATCTATACAGCGTAACAGAGCCGGACTCAAAGACCCAAATAAACCCATTGGATCATTTATCTTTTTGGGACCTACCGGTGTAGGAAAAACTCATCTTGCTAAAATTTTGTCGGAATATCTTTTTGACAAGGAAGATGCCATTGTTCGAATAGACATGAGTGAATATATGGAAAAATTTTCTGTTTCTCGATTAATCGGAGCTCCTCCCGGCTACGTCGGATACGAAGAAGGTGGTCAATTGACTGAACGTGTAAGACGAAAGCCCTACTCTGTTGTTTTACTCGACGAAATTGAAAAAGCTCATCCTGATGTCTTTCATTTGTTGCTCCAAGTTCTGGATGAAGGGCGTTTAACTGACAGTCTCGGCAGAAAGGTGGATTTTAGAAATACAGTGATTATTATGACATCGAATATTGGTGCCAGACGAATTTCCGATTTTGGGAAAGGTGTAGGATTTAGTGCCGACAGTGATGTGGCCTCAAGTACGAAAGGGATTATCAAAAAAGCACTCAAACGCACCTTTGCACCTGAGTTTTTGAACCGAGTAGACGATGTTGTTATTTTCAATAATTTGACAAAAGAAAATATTAAAGACATTATAGAAATTGAACTCAAAGAATTATATGCTCGTGTCGAAGAACTCGGATATAAGCTTTCTTTGGACAAAAAAGCAAAAGATTTCCTTGCAGAAAAAGGCTTGGATGTAAAATACGGAGCCAGACCTCTGAAGCGAGCTATTCAAAAATATTTAGAGGATAAAATGGCCGAGGTAATTATTGACGCTTCTGTGTCTGAAGGTGATGAGATTAATGTTAGTACAAACAAATCAGACGAAATTACAATAGATATTAAAAAAAAGAAAAAACAGTCAAAAACTGAAATTTCCGAAGAAGATCAAAAGAATATTAAAAATAAGGAGAATTAAATAAATGAAACGTGTAAAAGAAAAGTTTTTAAGATACATAAAAATAGATACGCAATCTAATCCGGAGTCTAATACGCACCCCAGTACAAACGAACAATTTGACTTGGCTACAAAACTCAAAACAGAGTTGGAAGCTATGGATTTGAAAAATGTAAGTTTGTCGGATAAATGTTATTTAACGGCCACCTTGCCCGGTAATATCGGCAAAAAGAATGTACCTATCGTAGGATTTATCGCACATATGGATACAGCACCGGATTTGTCCGGAGCAAATGTAATTGCACAAAGAATAGAAAATTATAACGGAACCCCTATCCTTCTGAATGAGGAAAAACAAATTTTTCTTTCTCCCGAGGATTTTCCTGAACTGAAAAATTATATAGGGCAAGAGTTACTCACAACGGACGGTACAACACTCTTAGGTGCTGATGATAAAGCCGGTATAGCCGAAATTATGACGGCACTCGAGTATTTATCCGAAAATCCTGAAATAAAACATGGTGACATAAAAATAGCCTTTACTCCTGATGAAGAAATTGGGCAAGGAGCTGATTATTTCGATGTTAAAAAATTTAATGCTGATTTCGCTTATACTTTAGACGGCGGAGAAATTGGAGAATTGGAGTATGAAAACTTCAATGCTGCTAAACTTAAAGTGAAAATTAACGGGCGTAATGTCCATCCGGGAACTGCAAAAAATCAAATGATTAACGCCATTGAAGTGGCTATGGAGTTTAACCGCAGGCTCCCTGAAAAAGCAAAACCGGAACATACCACCGGTTATGAAGGTTTTTTCCATTTAATGAAAATAGGAGGCACCGTTGAGACGGCTGAACTCGATTACATAATCAGGGATCATGATATGGAGCTTTTTAAGGAAAAGAAAAAGCTGATAGAAAGTTTGGTTGTAAATTTTAATGAAAAATATCCTCAGGATACGGTTTCCATAGAAATGCAAGATCAGTATTACAATATGCATGAAAAAATAAAACCGGTTATGCATATAGTAGATATTGCCGAACAAGCGATTAAAGATGCAGGAGTAACCCCAAAAATAAAGCCGATTAGAGGAGGAACAGACGGATCACGATTATCATATATGGGACTCCCCTGCCCTAACATATTTGCCGGGGGACATAATTTTCACGGGCGGTATGAGTTCATTCCTGTAAATTCAATGGAGAAAGCCGCTGAAGTCATTGTAAATATTACAAAATTAATTGCTGAGAAAGACAGCGTTTCTTAATTAGTGAGCTTTGCTGCCATCTGAAGGCAACCCGAAAATGAATGATTAACTTGAATATTTAAAACACAGAACAATGCCTTTTTTATCAAAAATACTATCTTTTTTTATGGGCGATAAGTCCAAAAGAGATATTAAAGAAGTAATGCCGATTGTTGAAGAAATACAGGCCGAGTATAATAAACTCTCTAATATTTCAAATGATGAGCTTAGGGCAATTGCTTCTGATTTAAAGCAAGAAGTTGCAGATTATATCTCCGAGGAAACTTCAAGAATTGATGCATTAAAGAAAGAAGCCGCACAATCCGAAACTTCTGTAAGTAAAAGAGAGGCTATATTTTCCGAAATAGATTCATTAGAATCTGATATTGATGAAAAAATTGAAGATATTCTCAATCAAATTCTTCCGGCTGCCTTTGCAGTAATGCAAGATACTGCTCGTCGATTTTCTGAAAATGAAACCTTAGAAGTTACGGCAAGTGATTTTGACCGTGAACTGGCTGCACAACGCAAATCTATTACCATAAACGGAGATAAAGCCTTATACAGTAACAGCTGGGAAGCCGGTGGCTCAACGATTGTCTGGAACATGATTCACTACGAAGTGCAACTCGTCGGCGGAGTAATATTGCACCAGGGAAAAGCAGCCGAGATGGCAACAGGAGAAGGTAAAACCCTCGTTGCTACCCTCCCCGTATTTTTAAATGCCCTTACCGGCAGAGGTGTACATCTGGTTACCGTTAATGATTACTTAGCCAAGCGAGATGCTGAATGGATGGGTCCTCTTTACGAATTTCACGGACTGAGTGTTGATTGTATTGACAAGCATGAGCCCAACTCAACAGCTCGAAGAAATGCCTATATGTCGGATGTTACATTTGGTACAAATAATGCTTTTGGTTTTGATTATCTCAGGGATAATATGACCATTAATCCGAACGACTTGGTACAACGCCGACACAATTACGCCATTGTGGATGAGGTAGACTCAGTATTAATTGATGATGCTCGTACGCCACTGATAATCTCCGGACCGGTGAGTTCGGCCGATAAAGACAAGGAGCTTTTTGATGAATATAAACCCAAAGTCATTGATTTATATAAACATCAAAAGTCTCTGGTTACTAAATTGCTGGCCGAAGCCAAAAAAGATATTGAATCCAAGGATAAGAAAACAGCCGCACATGCTGCACGACAACTTTTGCGTGCCCACAAAGGCTTACCAAAATACAAACCTCTGATTAAATTTTTAAGTGAGGAAGGCATTAAAACAACAATGCACCAAACAGAAAATATTTATCTTCAGGAAAATGCCAAGCGCATGCCTGAAATAACGGACAAACTGTATTTTGTCATCGATGAAAAAAACAATTCTATTGAATTAACAGACCAAGGGATAGATCTTATATCCGGCTCTGTTGACGACAGTACATTTTTTGTAATGCCGGATATCGGTTCTGAAGTTGCAGATATTGAAAATTCGGATCTCAATGAAGAAGAAAAAATTGAGACCAAGGACAAACTGATGACAGATTTTGCAATCAAATCCGAACGATTGCATACCGTAAATCAACTCCTTAAGGCCTATGCCATGTTTGAGTTGGATATTGATTATGTGGTGATGGACAGCAAAGTGAAAATTGTTGATGAACAAACCGGTCGAATTATGGAAGGCCGAAGATATTCTGACGGTCTGCACCAAGCGATTGAATCCAAAGAAAATGTTAAGGTAGAGGCTTCTACTCAAACATTTGCGACTATTACGTTACAGAATTATTTCAGAATGTATCATAAATTGGCCGGTATGACGGGTACGGCCGAAACCGAAGCCAAAGAACTTTGGGATATATACGAGTTGGATGTGGTGGTCATACCTACAAATAAGCCAATAATAAGAGACGACAGACAAGATAAGGTTTATAAAACGGCTCGAGAAAAGTATAACGCTGTTGTTTATGAAATTAATGACTTAGTTAAGAAGGGACGCCCTGTATTGGTCGGAACAACCTCAGTTGAAATTTCAGAAACCTTAAGTAAAATCTTAAAACGACGAAAAATAGATCACAGTGTTCTGAATGCTAAGTTACACCAACGAGAGGCCGATATTGTGGCCAATGCCGGTGTAGAAGGCCATGTTACAATTGCAACCAATATGGCCGGTCGCGGTACCGATATTAAAATATCAGACGAAGTGATAGAGGCCGGAGGTTTGGCAATTATAGCAACTGAACGTCATGATTCAAGACGAGTTGACAGACAATTACGCGGGCGTTCCGGACGTCAGGGAGACGCCGGTTCTTCTCAGTTTTTTGTCTCTTTGGAAGATAACTTGATGCGTATGTTCGGTTCCGACAGAATATCAAAACTTATGGATCGCATGGGACTTGAAGAAGGTGAAGTTATACAGCATAGTATGATTTCGAAATCTATAGAAAGAGCTCAAAAGAAAGTTGAAGAAAATAACTTCGGTATCAGAAAGCGACTGTTGGAATATGATGATGTTATGAACTCTCAGCGAGAGGTAATCTATAAGTTACGTCGACACTCACTTCACGGCGATCGTACAGAGTTGGATATTTCTAATATGATGTACGATACCGTTGATTCTCTGGTCAATCAGCACCACGGTATTGATTTTGAAGCATTCAAAATGGATATTACCAAAATTCTTGCTGTTCCCGTGCCTTTTAGCGAGGAGGAGTTTTTTGCCAAACATCCGGATAAGTTAATTGAGCCTATTTATGAATTGGTTTTGAAAAGTTATGCTCGAAGAAAAGAAACGTTGGTAAAGCAAGCTCAACCGCTTATTGAAAATGTTTATAAAAAGCTGTCGGGGCAGTATAAAAATATTGAATTATTGATTTCCGACGGAATAAAAACATTCCGAATTATTGTAAATTTAGAAAAGGCCTACGAGTCAAAGGGAGAAGAAGTAGGAAAAGCATTTGAGAAGCAAATACTTCTTCGCACAATAGATGATACTTGGAAAGAGCACTTGCGTGAAATGGACGATTTGAAACAATCGGTACAAAACGCCAGCTATGAGCAAAAAGATCCCCTACTTATTTATAAGTTTGAGTCGTATGAATTATTTCGTACAATGATTGACTCAAACAACAAAGAAATAGTTTCTTCTTTGTTGAAAGCTCAATTGGTACTCAAAAAATCCGATGAAGTTCAGTCAGCCGATTTTGAAAGTTTGGACATGGATAAATTCAATACCAAAAAAGAACAATTTAAACGTCAAGGGCAGACCGGTGGCGGAGGTCAGGGAGACGGCAACCAAGAAAAGCTACAGCCCATCAGAAAAGGCGTAAAAATTGGAAGAAATGATATTGTGAAAATTCGTTTTAATGACGGCAGGGTTGTTGAAGGGAAATATAAAAAGTATATCCGTGATATTGAGAACCAAAACGCTGTCTTGATTAAGTAGATGTTATAATCACAGAAAAATTCATGAGCTTGAGTACAATTTAAAATTGGTGTCTCAGGCTTTTTTTTGTGGTTTAGGACGGAATTTTTCGCTTAAAGCTAACTTCTGTTCACTCACAAAATGGGTAACCCGAATTATTCATACCTTTTTTCTTTTTCTGAAACAAGGCAACAAATCCTGCCATTGTCCGTCAGCTGACCGACTACAAAGGGTTTGCAACGATGTGTCAGGAAAAGAAAAATGAAAAAAATTTGATGAATATGCAAATCCAATCTTTTTGAACTCAACAATAAAAAATTCAGTAACTTTGTCAAAAAACCAAAAGCAAGAATTAGGAAAAATGCTCATTTATTGGGACAAATAAAACATTAAAAATGACCGAACTTCAACAAATATTAGAAAATTCAAAAGTTACAAAAAAACAACTTACAGATAACTTATTACACCCTTATTTGCAAACAGAACTTCAACCTCGTGAAATTTTTGATGAAATAAAAGAAAATACAGATACTTATTTTCAAACAGGAAACGGTGTAAGAGCATTTGGATTTGCGGGTTTGCGAGGAACAGGAAAAACAACATTATTATGGCAAACAGCTAATTACATCTACGATAATTATACTCAGAATATTTATTTTTTCAATTTACAGGATTTAATTAAATACAATGTTGGAATTTGGGAATTGAAAGATGCTTTTAAGGAATATCTTGTTAAAGATCATTTATCTGCATACAAAGAAAAAATAGTTATTATATTCGATGAGGTTCATGAGAGTTCAATGTGGGCAAAAGCATTAAAAGTTTTATACGATGAGTTTCGGATTGCTTTTATCTTGTCAAGTGGCAGTTCTGCATTATTATTACAATCTACTGCCGATTTGGTAACACGAATGATAATACAACACATTCTGCCTTTGTCTTTTTTAGAATATATCAGTTTTACGCATAAGAATATTGCAAATATCAAAGGAATTAGAAAAAAATTGGAAGACGTTATTTTACGTTCAGACAATATTAAGGAACTATCCGTAGATTTTAAAAATATACAAAATGAATTAGACAAATACATAAATAAAATAGACAATATAAACGACCGCATTAAAAATTACATAATTTATCACAATATAATCAGATTTTTATTGATAAAAAGTGATACTCTGATAGAGAAACATATAAGGGATTTAGTAAAAAGGGTTGTATATGAAGATATTCCTAAACTGAATAAAGAAAATACAAATCCTCATCTTGCTGATAAAATACTACGACGCATTGCAGGTTCAGATGAAATAAATATCCAAACATTAAGTCAGAGTATCGGAATTTCGCAAAAAGAAATTAATAGTAATCTTGAAATTCTTGTAAATGCTGAATTATTGAATGTGCTGTACGCTTATGGTGGTATTGACAGTAAAATAAGTAAATCTCAAAAATATTTTTTCATGTCACCGTCAATAAGAAAAGCAATTTTATCGCCTATGCTAAAATCAAATACAGACGGTATTTATGCAAAAATGCTTGAAGATACTATTGTTTTGTATTTAAAACGGATTTTTCAAGATGACAGTTTTCTTTCTTTTTCATCGGTAAAAGGAAACAAAAACCCGGACTTAATTATTGAAACACTTAACAAACCTATACTTTTAGAAATTGGGATAAACAAAAAAACAACGAAACAAATATCAAAAAGTAAAATAAAATATAAATATGGAATTGTTATAAATTCAAAAATTGAAGACATAGAAATTCATAATGATATTGTGATTATTCCTTTGAAATATTTTTTATTACTATAAATAGAAAGTACGATAAGCACATATCATTCTATACACGTTATTTCAGAATAATTTCTAAAATTATAATCACAGAAAAATACCTGAGCTTGAATACAATTTTGGTGTCTCAGGCTCTTTTTTTGTGTGGTTTAGGACGGAATTTTTCGTTTAAAGACTCCTATTCACTCACAAAATGAGTAAGTATCCGGTCGGTTCAGATTAATTCTTATTTTCAGGTTCATTTTTACTAATAACTTCAAACCGGCGGGTAATTTTTTCTCCCTTATTATCTACAATGGTCAGTGTGTGTTTTCCTTTATCCGGCCTGGTTTCAATGAGATGGTAGTATTTAGTGTCTGCAATAAAATTATCATCTATGTACCAAAACAATTGGGCATTCTCATTGCGGTGAACCGCTTCAAATACAGCTTTCCCGGCAGAGCCGTCAAGCTCAATCGGGATATATATCTGAGAATAATTAAAGGGATAAACAATTTCAATATCCTCGGAGTCTTCTGTATATTCGGAAGATTGACAATCCTTTCTGTAGGGAGGTAACCCTTTGTAGCCGGCATGTTTTCGTTTATAATATTTTTCAGCGGCAGGCGGTAAAATAAAACGACTTTCATTGGTCATATTCAAAACCGATTCGCAATGGGCATGCACGCGATGTTCGCCGGTATTATCCAAATGCAAAATTTTATGGTAAGGGCAAACCGAAAAGCGTTCCGCTTGCTTGCCGGCAAATATCCTCTCTGTTTCAGGACAATTAATCCCGGCAAGGAACCCGCTTTGTTTGCAAACTTCAATCTCCATAAGATCATTCACAGGCAACTCAAACCAACTCTCGGCATCGGGTAATAGGTCAAAGACTTCAAAAAGTATCGGTGCTGCGGCATGCACGCCTATCAAACCGGCTTTCCCTTCGCCGTCGGCATTACCGACCCACACGCCCACGGTATATTTTGGCGTAAGCCCAATGGACCATGCATCACGAAATCCAAAACTGGTTCCTGTTTTCCAAGCAATATTCTCCGAAGAAATATAACTGTCTTTATTGAGTTCCGTTGTTGGGCGATCAACATCAAGCATTGCTTTAAAGGTCGTCCAAAGTGCCGATGCATCGTAGGGTGCAAAGGCACTGTATCTTTTCCACGCTTCTCCCTCTTTGGGCTTGGCCTTTTTAGAGAATAAAACCGGCGGGTGATAATCATTGGGGTCATATTGGTTTCCGTATGGGATATAATGCAATAAACTTCGAGCGGTTGAGGCATACATTCCCGTAAGCTCCCAAAGCGATGCTTCGCAACCACCCAGCACAATGGACAAGCCGTAATAAGAAGCCGGATGGTTTAAGGAAGTCATTCCGGTTTGTTCCAGTTTTTTGTAAAAACGTTGCAAGCCATAGCGTCGCAACATTCTTGCAGCCGGAATGTTTAAAGAACGAGCAAGTGCTTGTCCGGCCGGTATAGCCCCATCGTATGACATGTTGTAGTTTTTTGGAATAAAATTTCCCATTCGTGTAGGTATATCCAGAATCAGGGCATTTTCAAGAATATCTCCCGATGTAAGCATGCCGGCAAATAAGAAAGGTTTCAACACACTTCCCGTACTTCTGACAGCGGGAATCATATCTACAAACTGTTCAGAAGTCACATTTGAGTTTCCTGCAAAAGGAATATTTCCGATGTATGCTCTGACTTTTCCGGTTTCGGTTTCAAGTACCAGCACAGCCATATTCATTACATCGAGATGGCGCAAGTGCTTGTGATTTCGCCGCACAATTTCATTCACCTTTTTTTGAATATCTGCATCAATTGTCGTCTGAATAACAGCATCGTTTTTTTTTACATTGGCTTTCATTAGTACATGGTAGGCCTCAAAGGGAAAGGCAGCCGGCTTTTGAGGTATCATTTCACTCACAGCCAAGGCATAAGTTTCAGAATCTATGATGCCTCGCTTGTGTAATGTTTTTAATAAACGGTTTCTTTTGTTTTTCAATAAATCGGAATTTCTTCCCGGATGTATTAAGGACGGAGCATTAGGCAGAACGGCCAGTGTGGCAGTTTGAGCCCAGGTGAGCTTTTCGGCGGATGTGCCAAACCATCGCCAGGCAGCGGCATCAATACCCACCACATTTCCTCCGAAGGGAGCATGAGACGCATACTTTGCCAAAATTTCATCCTTTGATAATCGCATCTCAAGACGAGCAGTCCACAACATTTCCACCAGTTTTTCGTATAATGTACGGGGTTTGTCTTTTCGTGCCAATCGAATGGTTTGCATACTGATTGTACTTGCCCCGCTGACAATACCGTCTTGACTGATGTTTTGTTTTACAGCTCTGAATACAGCCATTAAATCTACACCGCCATGCACATAAAATCTTTTATCTTCAAAGTTGAGTATGCATTGCTCGAATTTTTTACTTACTTTTTTGGTTTCCGGAAACCTGAATTGCCCGTCTTCAGAAATATTAGCTCCCAACAGTTGATTGTCTTTATCGGTAATGACGGTACAATAGGGGTCTTTAAATAATTTGGAAGGAAGTATAAATAAAAAGGAAAGAAATAAAGCTACAACAATTAAAAGCCATATTAAATAAAGCGGCTTCTTTTTGAATTGGTTTTTTATGTGCAGAAAAATAGATCCCATATTCACGCTAATATTTTTTGTGACTTGCAGAATATAAATTTGTACGGAAAGTCGGGAAGTTGGCGACATCGTTTACTCGCTATGCTTAGTAGATAATATTTTTATCCGAATCGTATTTAAGATTCTTTGCTTGGAGACTTTCTGTGAACGTTTGGATGTCTAATTGGCCGGTTCTCCAAAGATGCAGCTCTTTAAGAAGTTTCTCATTTTTTAGTTGTAACCAATGCTTGTCTTTTTCGGACAATTTTGAGGTTTCCTCCGTCGGGTTGTTTTTCTTATTTCCGGTTTTCTTTTGGGGTAAATCAGCATTTGACAGTAAGCTGTCCAATCCGCCTTTAAAACTTTTCTTCGCCATAGTTGAGTCGCCTGTCAGATTTATATTTTATTGATTCTTTGATATATAGTTGGAGTC
>JAYEIA010000336.1:0-49951 GCA_034659855.1 Bacteroidota bacterium | reverse complement strand
ATGAATGATTGATATCCCGTTACTCATTCCGGCCCAAACATTGGAATGCTTATCAACAAACAGAGAATAAATGGTATTGTTTTGCAGGCCCGTAGTTGTAGAAATATGTTTTTTTATGTTTAACTTGTCATCAGTATACACAATACCGTTGTCGTACAACCCCATGATATAATTGGAGTCTTTGGCCTTTGCATTTTTATAAATACTTCGGAGAAGGGAGTTAAGCGTGTCAGATGAATATTTTCCGTTATAAAATTTGTATTTTTTGTCGGACCATGTAGTAAATAACAGACTGTCAGACGCTGTGGGAAAGATGCCGGTAATCCATATGCTTGAAAATTTTTCAGTTCCGGGAACGAATTCAAATGAAGAATTACCCTTATAGCGATGGAGTCCTTTTCCTCGTTCTTGTATGTACAAATTTTCTCCTATTTTAAAGGAAGAAACAAAGCGGTTTAGGTCATCCGGGCTTTTTTCTTTATTTATTGTGGTAAATTTTTTCCCATCGTATATAAATAACTGAAGAGAACTCACAAATATTATTTTATTGTCATCAGTGAATACGATTTCTCTGATATAATTAAAGGAATCTCCTTTGTCGGTCTTTGGTATTTTATCTCTTAATGATTTATAGGTCATTACTCCCTTTTCATTGGCATAAAGGTAACCTAACTCTCCTTTTGAAGCACCGACGTATATTCTGCCGCTTTTACTTTTTCCCAAAGAATAGATGGTTGGTTTGCCCGGAATAAATATTTGTCGCCAGCCGGAACCGTCAAATTCCAATACGGAAGTATTGTTGGCAAAATACATCACACCGCGATCATCCTGTATGACAGCAAAGTTTTGACTTTCTCCCTTATATTCTTCATGGGAATAGTTTCTGAGAAAGGGTATGCCGCCGGAGTATTTTTGTGCATTAATCTTTGAGACCAATACTTGGCTAAAAATTAAGAGGATGAAAATATATTTTCGATACATGAATGTTTTCTCGAGTTCAGACAAACAAAAATAATAAAAAAAATGGAATAATTAAAAATGAGCATTAATCATGCCGGTTTTCCCAAATAATATTTCCCTTAGTATCCGTTACAAAATACATGAGCTTATCCGGAATAACTTTATTGTATTTGTCTTCCGATACAGCACTGACAGCAATCGTTTGGTTGGTAATTTTTTCAGATAAAATGCCGTGAACCGAATATTTACCGGTAATACTTTTCCCGCTTATTATATGGCCGTTATTGCTGATTCCTCGGAGTAATATTCCGGTTTGACCCCTTTGTAATGTTTCTGTTTTGCTGTTGTTTACAGTTGCTTCGGTGAAGTTGATGTATAATAAATAGTTTTTTTCCGACTTTATGATTGAGAACACTTCACCCTTAGCTTTTAAATCTGTTTTAAAAATTCCTTCGCTTATTTTTAAATCATATAAGGCAGCCAATGTATTTTTATTTTTATCGGCGAGAATAATAAGGGCTGTATTATTTATATCATCAAACTTAAATCCGGTAATTTTTTTTGTATAAGGTAATTCTTGATTACTGATTTGCAAACCGTTGTTATTCACTTTGATAAGTTGACTTTGATAGCTGCCGCCATTCTTCTTTTCGATAATAACTAGATTTCCGGATTCAAATACAGACAAATGCATTCCCACAAAACCCTCAGATTTGGTATGGGTTGTTTTGAGGTAAGCTATGTTTTCGGCAGAATCTACTTTGCCGTATATGGGGCGTATTGTCTTCGATTTTGAATATTCAAAGCCCGTAAAAACGATTTGGCGGTCTCGAATCCGGACAAAATCAGTGATGTTGTATGAATTGGGGGTTAAATTTTCAGAATTATAGTTTTTGCCGACGAAAGTCAGGTTTCTACCGTTAGTTGAAAGGTTTTTGGGGAAATGCTTTTGTTGTGCTTTCTCTATTTTGTTTCTGTACCTTGTCAGGGCTTGCTCTGTTTGTATTTTTAAATGTTTATTTTGATTGGTATAATATTTCTTGAGTCCCGACAGGCCTTTGTAGTAGTTTAGCAAAAAATCATTATGTTTTCGTATTTTCTGCGGCTTCAAATTTTTTCTGAATATTTCGAGCGCTTCCGAGCATTTTGCCGATCGCATAATTAGTGAGTAGTAATATTTTGATGCATCGGGTAGGTTTGTATTTAGAAGTGCATCAGGAGAGTTTGCCTTGGTGTAGAACAAGTTACTGAAATTGATATAGTTTTCTCGGTACTTGAACAGGTCGGTAATTACAGACTCATAATCAAATTTTTCTATTTGATAGTACAGCTTCGGGTCGGTTTGATAAATTGAGGGTTTGGATTTGTAAGTTTTTAGCTTGAAAGAGTTTAGTACGGCATCTGATCGCTGTTGTTCTTTTTCTATATCTGTTCTTAATGGGTTTATTGAGGTTGTTCCTATGTTTAGTATTTGCACTGTCCAGGACTTATAATCCCAAAGGGGAATATTCTTATTCAGGAAATTTGCGGGTGTAAGACCATCCAGTCTGTAGGTGTATATATTTCGCAGGGAATATCTTTGGTTGTAATTCTTAACGGGAAAAGCTCTGAGTTTAGTTTTGTAATTAGCAAAGGCGGTCATAACAGTGTCAAAATTTGATTGTAGATTAAACAGCTGCTCTTTGAGTTCGGAATCATCACTAATCCATATGTTTTTTACTTTTCGGTAGTTCGCATTAATACTTTTAAAAGTTTCTTGGCATTCAGTGTAGTTGCTTACCGCCTGATTAAAATATCCCACAATAGTCGTTGTATTGATTTCAAACTCTTCAATAGTTCTGATTTTTTGTTTAATAAATGTTTCAACTTCTTTCATGGAAGGTTTTTCGTCAGCAAATTTTGACGATGCGTTTTGATACAAATCTAAATTTCTTCGTTTTTCATCTTTAAGGTTCAACAATGCCAATCCGTAATATAATTTAGTGTTGTATATGAAGAAGTTTACATAGTCGTATTCGGTAAGCGGGTCATATTCTCGAGCCCATTTGTCGGCAATAAGACCCAGTTGAAAATAGGTGTTTGCAAATTCAGGATCATATTTTTGATAACCTAAAAGCATAGCATAGGCTTTTTCAATGTTTCCTGAATTTATCAAATCCATGGCGTCATCATATTTTATTTTTTCTTGTGCAAAAAGTGAGGAAATCAAGAGTGTGGCTATAAGAATTAAAGAGACTTTTTTCATGATTGGTATTTATTTTGTCGGCTTATTTTGAGTTAAATATTTTGTAAATTCTACAATTTAATCTGTATCCAGAACTTTCATTTCAACCCGTCGGTTTCGTTTTCTGTTTTTCTCTTCTTCAACGGGAGTGAAAGCGGGTTGCAATTCTCCATAGCCTTTGGCAAGCAAAAGTTCAGAGCTTATTCCTTGATCGATGATGTATTTTACGACTGACTTTGCTCTTCTGTCTGATAATTTAAGATTATACTTGTTTGATCCCACATCATCTGTATGGGCGGAGATTTCAATTTTTATATCCGGATTGTTGAGCAGAAGCTTCACAACTCGGTCAAGTTCATCAAATGATTTTGCATTCAAATCCGCAGAATTAAACTCAAAAAGTATTCGTTTTAACTTTATTTTGGTTTCTTTTTTCAAGGGATTCAGTTGAACTGTCGTTTTGTTATCACTCCTACGATCGGTAAGAGAAATATTTACGGAATAGAAAGCATATCCCTTAGGAGTAACACTTATTTCGTACTCATCGCCTTCTCTCAGTTTTAATTTTAATTTACCGTCTTCGTCAGTTTTCACTTCCCTTATGATGGTTTCATTGGTCGATAGATTTTTTATTTCTACGGTTGTACTTACTCCTTCTCCGGATTCGGCATCGGTCAGTTGAATTTCATAAATAGATTGCGATATTTTAAGTTCCGTATCTTTTTCAAATCGGTCAAATTGTACAATATCGCTTAAGTCTAAGTTTAATTCGTTTTTTCCGTAATACTTTTTTTCAGTTGTTATACGATATGATTTTCCTAACGGAAGTGTGATGAGATAACGCCCCGTGGTTATTTTTTCCGGGACTGTATTTATAATCTCTTGTTTTTCAGTATCCGTAATGGTGATTTTTGCCTCCAAGGGTTCAGCGATTTCGGCATCATATACATTGAGAATTAATTCCGCCGTGGAGAATAGTTCGGCATTTATTCTTATCGTTCCTTTATCATCTTTGGTGTAATTTTTTGAGTAAAAATATGCGGTAGAATAATTGGGTGCACTAATTGCTATTTTGTAATCATTTTTTTTTGGCAGAAAAACTTTATAAGTTCCGGTTTCTTTTTTTGTGTTCAAATTGTAGGCTACCATGGAGTTCTCGGGGTTTTGGATTTCTATTTTTGCATCAATACTCAAGAGTGTTTCTTTGTCGGTAACTTTCCCTGTGATAAGAATCATTTCCT
This sequence comes from Bacteroidota bacterium, assembly GCA_034659855.1. Taxonomy (GTDB): domain Bacteria; phylum Bacteroidota; class Bacteroidia; order Bacteroidales; family JAADGE01; genus JAYEIA01. The sequence continues at coordinate 45,526 of JAYEIA010000336.1, read as the reverse complement.
CCGGCCGGTTGTTAAAAGAGGGGGCAGAGTACATTAACTGTTTTTGGTTATTAAAGACTTTATCACTCTCTCGGCTGAAGAAGATATGTTTGCCGTCGGCAGTGATAGACGGGTAAAGTTCATAGTCTTTTGAGTTTACAGAATCGGCCAAAACCGGATTAAACCATACGCCTCGTTTGATGTTTTTTGTGTAAAAAATATCTGACTTTTCGGTTAGTCTATCTCTTGATGAGGCAAAGAATAAGGTTTTGCCGTCGGCAGCAATCCGAGGGGTTCGCTCACAGCCTGTATTAATAGGGTGGGGCAGCTCAAGTGGCTTTCCCCAGCCGGACTCTGTCATTTGGCTTGTAAAAATAATACCGCAATCAAAGAAATCTCTCGTTAAGCCTTTCGGTATTCTGACAAAGTACAATTGTCTCCCGTCGGGGCTTATGCAGGGGTCTATTTCATGTCCTCCGGAATTTATTTGCATATTTAATTTAACAGGATTTTCAAAGGTTTCGTTAGTTCTGTCCATGTAATAGAGGTCGTGGTCATCATCTTTTTCAACCATACTGAAATAAATGCGGCTTGCATTTTGGTTGTAACTTGCAGCCCCGATAACTCTTTGTTTTTCTTTTTTGAATGCCGGAGGTTTAATTTCAATGATTTCAGTTATACTTCCGTCAGAAGAAAGATTCGCTTCCATGAGCCCTACAGCTGTGTCGGTCTGCATAATAAAAAGCATCTTGGTTCGGTCATAACTCACAAAGGGTGCCGTTATTTTTATATCTTCCGTACTGAACGGAAAATTTACAAGCTTTGCCTGTGCACTTGCCGAACGGTTTATACTCAGAAACATTATAATCGTTAGTATCGATACTATTAATAAGTTGATAATTTTTTGGATATTCATACGATATTATTTGTAGTTTTTCGGAATTGAGTTTTTTGTTTTTAAAAGAAAAAAGTCACTTTGATTGTATATTCAATTTTCATTATTTCAAAAATCAAATTTAGCAGTTATTTATTAAATAATATAACTTGATAAAATTATTTGATGAATGATTTATACATAGTGATTGAACAAAAACTCTATATTTAAAGCAATACTTGCTTTTCAATAGAAATTTACTTTTGAATGTTAAGTCATTGGATAGTCATTCAATAGTCATTGAGCTTTGAAACTTAATGACAGCATTGCAAATGATTATTAATGACAATTAAATGACAAAAACATTCAGAGATAATTTTTGATTAAAATGCACTTATAGCAATCCGTTCATAGTTTTTTCAGAGACTACATACAAACTTATTGTGTTCGGACTGAAATGTAGCCGGGCGGGTATTTTTTTATAGGTGGGTTCTTAGGCTGTTGATTTGCAGGTGGTTGCTGTGTCTTTCGGTCGGTAATCTAACAGCTTGCTTTCCTGTATTTGCTCTTCACGAGCAGATTCATATTTTTCAATTAGGGATAAAGCTTTATATTAGCGAGCGAACGGAAAAATGAATTTAAAATTTATTTCCGAAAAGCAGCAAAGTTTTTATTTAAGAGATATATGGAAAAGGACTTTTATATATTATCGAAAAAAAATATCCATTATGTTGAATGTAGTATTTGAAGATAACCATTTATTAGTTTTAAATAAACGCTGTGGGGAGCTTGTGCAGGGCGATAGCACCGGAGATCAAACTTTAGCCGATAAGGCGAAGACTTATTTGAAACAAAAATATAATAAACCCGGAAAGGTATTTCTCGGAATTCCGCACCGGCTCGACAGACCGACTTCCGGCCTCATTGTTTACACCCGAACCGGGAAAGCGTTGAAGAGAATGGTGAAAATTTTTAGGGAGCGTAATGTACGCAAGAGTTATTTGGCGATATGTAAAAATATACCTGAATATAAACAAATGAATTTAACGAATTATTTGTACAAAAATAAGAATCAAAACAAGTCCTACGTTGTTGATAAAAATCACAAAGACGCCAAACGAGCAGAATTAAACTATACCGTGTTAGCCCAAGCCGAGGGCTATTCGTTGCTTGAGGTGGAATTGCTTACCGGTAGGCATCACCAAATAAGAGTTCAGTTGAGTAATCAGGGATTAATAATCAAAGGCGATTTAAAATACGGATTTCCCAAAGCCAATCCCGATGCCGGAATACATTTACATGCCCGAGAAATAGAATTTGTACACCCTGTTCGCAAAGAGCCTATACTGCTAAAGGCAGAGCCACCTACAGATTATGCTTGGGATATGTTTTCTGATTTTATTTCACCCAAAAACTAATCTGCATACAGGAGCTTGGCAATTGTTAAAACATATAAAGTGTTGTGCAAATCGGCCTGTTGAATTTTTGTTTGGGAATTTTGGCTCTTTTCAAGGAAAATGTTGGTAATAATTTAGTGATTTTGCATGATTTTTGTCGAGTTATATAGTTTACTTATTAATAGCATATTAGCTTGTTAATTTTCTAACAGACGGAACTAATTTCAGTATCCACCTCATGGCAAGTTTCGAGTATTCTGCTGTCAGCCACCACAGTGGATTCCGCAAAAAATAAGGAATGACGTTGCTTTTCCGGAGGTTGAGCATGTTGTTTGCAAAACAAGCCCCGAAACCGGTTTCGACTTCGCTCAACCTCCGGAAATTAAAAGTGTAAAGTTTTTTGATTCTTTATGAAACATGCTCAAAATTACCATTAATAAATCTTCAATTCTCGAATCAAGGGTTCGCCGGCCGCTTCGTTAAATCGCCTTATAATATCTGATTTTACCATGCGCAATTCATTTTTTACAATTGAGGAATTGATTAGCAGGTAAACCGTCCCGTCTTTAATTTCAATTTTCTCGGTTCTCGAAGCTATCCCTTTCCCAATGATATCTTCCCATTGGTTTTTGAGTCTGATTTCTTTCAGTCTTTTTTCGACGCCTGTAATTCTCAAGTAACGTTTTATGACGTGTTTCAGGGGTTCTGTGTTTTTTCTTCTCATGGTTTTGTCCTTTCTTCGGTAATTGTATTATTCGCAACTTCAAAAAGCTTATATTCTGTTTTGGTTTTATGTAATACTCGGCTAATCCGTTCGGGATTGGTGTCGGTAATAAATATCTGTCCGAAATTATCCTCTCTAATCAGTTCTACAATTTTCTCTATTCGGTCGGCATCAAATTTATCAAAAATATCATCCAAGAGCAATATTGGGTTCAGCCGGCTCAATTGCTTAATGAACTCATATTGAGCAAATTTTAGGGCTATTAAAAACGTCTTTTGTTGTCCTTGAGAGCCGGCTTTACTTAATTTGAAATCGTCAATGGTCAATTTTAAATCGTCGCGATGAATACCATAATAGGTGTATTGTAAAGCTCGGTCTTTTTCAAAATTATTATTTAAAAGACTGAGCAATTCGTTTTGATTCAATTGAGATTTGTATTTGAGTGCAATGGATTCCTTTTCCTCAGAAATTGTGTTGTAATATTTTTCAAACAAGGGTTGCAGATTTTTTACAAACTCTTGTCGTTTCCTGTGAATAATAGTTCCGGAGTTATGCAATTGCATGTTGTAAATTTCAATCGTATCTTTTGCGGACCTGCTCGCCAAACTGTCTGATTTCAGGAACTTATTTCTCTGACTCAATAGGCGTTGATATTTTATGAGTTCATTGAGGTAACTGCGGTCGTACTGGGAAATAACGGAGTCAATGTATTTTCGGCGTTCTTCTCCCGAGCCGATTATCAGCTTGTTGTCATCCGGAGATACTATTATAAGGGGTAAAAGCCCGATATGTTCAGAAAATTTTTTATACTTTTTGTCGTTTCGTTTAAAACTTTTTCCGGTTGATTTTTTGTACCCGCAAGAAATACTTTCATTCTTCTCGGAGCGCTCGTAGTTGCCTTGAACCAGAAAAAACTCATCTCCCTTTTTTACATGCAGGCTGTCTGTGTGGTTGAAATAGCTTTTTGTAAAAGACATATAATATACGGCATCCAGAATATTTGTTTTTCCGGCACCGTTCAAACCCGTAAAGCAATTTATCTTTTCAGAAAATGAGATATTTGCTTCAGCATAGTTCTTAAAATTTATTAGTTTGAGATCTTTCAGAAACATTTTTTGCCTTTATTTCGGTATTTAAGCCCTAAGGGCTATTTAATGTTGCTTGTGCACCAGTGCAATGTTTATATAATCAGCCATTTACAGTTAAGTAAATATACAAATAATTTTTCATAGGTGCTCATGATGAATTTTGCCCGATCATATCCTGCAAATGTACAATTATAAATTTATAACCGCTCAAAGATTTTTATACAAGTCGGAAAAGTTAGGTTTTTTATTGCCTGCAAGTTGCTAAACTTTAAACGGTGCGTGTACTCCGAAAAGTCTTTTTTGACAGGATTGACAAGATTTACATGTTTTTGTTAAATCAGAAAGTCCTTATTATTAACACAATACTATTTTTCGTATTGACAAGATTTTCCAAAAATGGTGTTCTCGGAGTGGAGTCAACGGTTAATAATTTGACTTTTACAAAGAGTGTATTTATAGAATAGCAAGGTATTGTATCATTAAATCATTAAATAATTGAACCATTTAAAATAACCTTACTCAGGTACATTTTTGTACGGCATAAAAAAATAATTCTATGAATTTGAGTGGTTCCCGAATACTCAATTGTCAATTTGTTGACTTCCTTTGGCATAAGTCTGCTGCCAGGGTTTGTCCAGAATATCTCGCATGAGCCTGAACGCTTCCTCGCCCACAAATACATCATTGATATTTTCGATACCGTAGGCTCTCAGCATTTTCAATTGCCTTTTATTGGGCAGAAAAGTAATATTAGAATCGGGGTGGGCAGCCCAGCCTTTTCCAATTTCACTGTTTGCCGTACCAAACGGATATTCGGAATACCTGAGTCGCCATAAATTATTTAAAATGGCCGTTGTTCGTTCAATTGTGTAAATCTTAATTTCTTCATCTCCTTTGGCCTTAACCTCCTGCGGGATTTCAAAAATTTCATAATCTTCAACCAAATTATTTAAATCAGGATTGGCTTTTGAATATTCGTAGCCGGCAATTTGTCCGGCCCATTGTTTGGTTTTTATGTACTTGAGTTTCTTTTTGCCGTCAGATTGATTATGAATTCGGACACATCGAATCGCCGTACCGTATTGATTCGTATTAATCTTAAACCCGAATTGGTAGTTTGATTTGTTTTTTTCTGTTCCGAATCCTTTTTGAGCCGATACGAAAATCGGAATAATCAGCAGCAAAACTATTAATTTAAAGTTGTGTTTCATTGGAATGTTTTTTTAATGATATTGGATTTTGGGAACGGAAAAAAATAACTTCGCCTATGCTATCATAATTTATTTCGATCTGTTCCTTAACGATAAAATACGAAAAATTGGTTTAAGTTATTCATTTTTTTTAATAAAACTACTCCAAAGCAGTAATTTGGGATTGGCAAGAAATGATTTTAAAAACCAAAGGCATAAGAAACCATAATAAATTGCTTTAAAAATAGAATTTGATTACATTATTATTAATTTTACGAAAAATAAATAAGAATAAGAACTATGCGTTCAGCACAAGATAAAGTAAAAGTTGGAATAAGTCAAGGAGATATTAACGGCATTGGCTATGAAGTTATTATTAAAACCTTGATGGATAAACGAGTCTTTGATTTTGTTACCCCGATAGTTTACGGGTCTCCGAAATTATTGGCCTATCACAGAAAGGCGGCAGATGTCGAAAATTTTAATCTGACAAATATAAGCTCTGCTGATAAAGCCTCAAATTCCGGAGGAAGCATTATAAATTGTACCGATGATTCGACGCGTATAGAGCTTGGGTTGTTGACTCAGGAATCCGGTAAGGCGGCTTACGATTCCTTGGAGCGTGTTACCGAAGACATGCGTAACGGAATGATAGATGTATTGGTAACGGCACCAATAAACAAGAAAAGCATTAATTTGAGCGGCTTTGAATTTCCCGGTCATACGGAATATTTGCAAGATAAATTTGAGGCTGATAACGTATTGATGATTATGGTCGGAGAACGTTTAAAAGTAGGTACTGTCACCGGACATCTGCCATTGAAAGATGTGGCTTCAAAAATCACAAAACAGCTTATACTAAAGAAATTGCGAATATTAAATGAGAGCTTGCAACGAGATTTCGGAATTCAAAAAGCAAAAATTGCTGTTTTAGGTATAAATCCACACGCCGGAGATGAGGGGTTGCTTGGTTCAGAAGAAAAGGAGTACATTATTCCGGCTATTGAAAGAGCAAGAGATGAAGGTATTATGGCTTTGGGCCCGTTTCCTGCTGACGGGTTTTTCGGTTCTCCCGACTTTATGAATTTCGATGCCGTGTTGGCTATGTATCACGACCAAGGGTTGATTCCGTTCAAAGCTATCGAATATCAGAGCGGAGTTAATTTTACGGCCGGTTTGCCTGTTGTAAGAACCTCCCCTTCTCACGGCACAGCCTTTAATATTGCAGGCCAAGGAGAAGCGTCTCCGGACTCGTTCAGGGCTGCTGTATTTCTGGGACAAAAGATATTCAGAAACAGAAAAGATTTTGATAAACTGACAAAGAATTCATTGAACAAAAAAAAATAGTTATAAAATAAAGGCTGGGTATTGATACGGCTTATTCAACAAAAGGGAAGTGAATTACTATATACAACAATTTTTTAGTCAACACCATATAATTCAGATTCTGTTTTATATTGCTGCCGGAAGTGCATTAATTCAACTTTTTTATTACCTGTTTTTCTATGCTCGAGTATTTGGGTTTAAACGCAGATTATCCGAGAATCACAATTATTCTCCGTTGTCGGTAATTATTTGTGCAAAGAATGAAAAACAAAACTTGGAAAAATTTCTTGTTTCTGTTCTGGAACAAGACTATGGTACGTTTGAGGTAATTGTAGTGGATGATGCTTCGGAAGATAAATCGGTAGATTTTTTGAATTCGATGAAGGAGAAGTATGAAAATTTATACGTTACCTACTTAGAAGCAAATAACGGAAAAACTCAAGGGAAAAAAATGGCCGTTACCATTGGGGTTAAGGCTGCTCAGTATGAATATATGGTTTTTACCGATGCCGATTGCAAACCTCAAAGTAGATATTGGCTACAAGCTATAGCCGACAGCTACTCCGATTCAACAGACATTGTGTTGGGTTATGGAGCTTACTTCAAATCCGGCGGATTACTAAATAAAATTATTCGTTACGACACCATGTTTATTGCCATGCAGTATATGAGTTTTGCAAAAGCCGGTTTTCCGTATATGGGCGTGGGCAGAAACCTGTCCTATACCAAAACAATTTATAATTCTGTCAAAGGGTTTTCTTCACATTATCATATTATGTCGGGGGATGACGATTTATTTGTAAATCAAACGGCCAATAAGAGAAATACTCAAATTGTTACAACTCCTGAAAGCATAACACACTCTGAGCCGAAAACTTCTTTTTCTGATTTGGTTAAACAAAAACGAAGGCATTTTACTTCGTCAAAACGATATAAAGCCAAGCATAAATTACTTTTGGGATTGGAAATTTTCAGTCGGGTTTTGTTTTATTCTGCTTTAATTGTATTGTTTACTATGGGTGCAATGCCGGAGTTAATTGCCGGGATATACGGTACACGATTTATTGTGAAACATTTAGTTTTGGGAAGGGCAGTATTTGTTTTTAAAGAAAAAGACTTAATCTTTTTTTCATTTTTGTTTGATATTTTAATACCTTTAATCAATATTTGGACACTTGTCAGCAAATATTTTATAAAAAACAAAATTAAAACCCGGTGGTAGATAAATCTAATTTCTCAACAAAAGCCCGACGAGATATCTTATTGGTCAATCGAGCCAAGGAGGGAGATCAGGAAGCTTTTACTGAAATTCTCGGATTATATCGCGAACCACTGTATTTCTTGTTATATCGCATGGTCAGTCACAAGGGCGATGCTGAAGATTTAGTTATAGAAACATTCGAAAAAGCTTTTAGAAACATCCGGCAGTATAGTGATAATTATGCGTTTAGTACTTGGTTGTATAAAGTAGCAACCAACCATTGCATTGATTTTTTGCGAAAGAAAAAAAATAAACTTAAACCGTTGTCCATCGACCGAAATGATGATTTGGGACAAGATGAGTATTATAAATATATTTTTATTTCAGACAATAAACCTAACCCGGAAGAGGAATTAATCCTTGAGCAAAAAAGTGAAATTTTGATGAAACTCATCAAGAAATTGCCTCCAAACTATAGAAGAGTGTTAGTTTTAAGATATTATGAGGATTATTCATATGCTGAGATAGCCGAAGAATTGGATGTTCCGCTGGGCACAATAAAAGCCCGATTACATCGGTCAAGAGAACTTTTGTCGGGTATAATTGAGGAGCACAATGATGCCGGTAAGTTTAATTAAAGTGAGTGGCTATAGTTTAGAATAGAGATGGTTTTTTGAATATGATGACTATAAGGCTATTACAAGATAATATTCAAATTTCCGGAGGTTGAGCATGTTGTTTTGCAAACAACATGCTCAACCTCCGGAAAAACAACGTCATTTTAAATTATAGCCAAATGAGTGTATAACAAGCTTCCAATTGATGGAGATAATAAAATTACCCGAAGAATTGTAAAAAAGAGACCGGGCCATACCTTGCTGGTGCTCGTTTGCAACGAGTGCAAGGAAACAAACATAAAATGAAAAACAATAAATAATGTCAGACAAATACAAAATTACAGATAAAGACAGACCATACTATTTAACACTGACAGTAGTGGGTTGGATAGATGTTTTTACAAGGAAAAATCACAAAATGATAATTGTTGATTCATTAAAGTATTGTCAAGAACAAAAAGGATTAGAAATTTACGGTTGGTGTCTTATGCCTAATCATTTGCATATGATAGCCAAAGCTGTCGAAGAACCGAATTTGTCTGAAATATTAAGAGATTTCAAAAAGTTTACTTCAAAAGCAATAGTTAAACAAATACAAGAAGAACCGGAAAGTAGAAGAGAGTGGATGTTAAAATATTTTAAAGAAAAAGGCAAAGATTTAAAGCGTATTAAGAATTTTAAATTTTGGCAAGACGGCAATCATGCAAAAGAGATTTACAGTAATAAATTCTTCTTTGAGAAGTTGAACTACATTCATCAAAATCCGGTTAAAGAAATGATTGTTGAAAATCCGGAAGATTATTTATTTAGTTCAGCAAGAAATTATGCAGATTTAGACAGTATGATAGATATTGTTTTAGAATCGACACAGCAAATAACGTATAATTAATGACAAAAGTAAACAAATATGAAAAAACTATTAGGCAGGTAGAAGGCACTCGTTGCAAACGAGCGCCGGCGGAGCATAATGTAGTAATTGTTCAAAAAAGTAAAGATATTAAAGAAGCTTTTTTCTACATAAAAGAAACCATAGAAAATAATTGGAGTCGTTCGGTTTTAGAAAATCAAATTGAAACTGACTTATATAACAGACAAAGCAAAGCAATTAGTAATTTTAAAAACACGCTGCCCGAACCCGACAGCGATTTGGCACAGCAACTTATAAAAGACCCTTATAATTTTGATTTTCTGAGCTTAACAAAAAGAGCAAAAGAAAAAGATTTAGAACAACAATTAATAGTACACATTTCGCAATTTTTAACCGAACTCGGAAAAGGATTTGCATATATGGGCAGGCAGTATCTGTTAAAAGTAGGCGACAGTGAATTTAGAACCGATTTGCTTTTTTATCATACAATTTTATGGGCATATATTGTTATAGAATTGAAAATAACAAAATTTGAACCTGAATTTGCAGGAAAACTAAATTTTTACACAACAGCAATTAATGAATTAGTAAAAACAGAACACGACAAACCTACAATTGGTATTTTGCTGTGTAAAAGCAAAGATAATATCGTTGTAGATTTTGCTTTGAAAGATATAAACAAACCTATTGGGGTAAGTGAATTTACATATAACGAAATTGTCCGAAGAAATTAAAAACTGCCTGCCAAGCGAACAGGAATTTAAAACTGAATTAAATAAACTTGATTATGAGTAAAGAAATTTTGAATACCTATTTTGAAGGATTAACCGATGAACAATTGAATCTGTTTAATGAGTTTCAAAGCGTATTTTTAGAAGAAAACAATAAAGTAAACTTGATATCAAGAAAAGATACTGAGAACCTTTTTGTTCATCACATTTTGCATTCGTTGGCTATTACAGCGTTTGTTGAATTTGCTCCTCAGACAAAAATCGCAGATATAGGAACCGGAGGAGGATTTCCGGGCATTCCTTTGGCCATATTTTTTCCGGATGCAAATTTTACTTTGATAGATTCTAAAAAGAAAAAGATTGAAGCGGTTAAAAGAATAATCGAAAAACTCGGACTTAAAAATGTTAAGGCTAAAAGGGTCAGAACAACCGAACACGCTGAAAAATTTGATTTCCTCACCGGAAGAGCAGTTGCCGACTACGGAAAATTCTACGATGAAGTAAATCATTTGTTGCGACCCGGAATAAAAAGCTCTGTGCCCAACGGCATATTGTACCTGAAAGGCGGAAATTTTGAAGATGAACTTCGAAATATACCTCAAACCACCGAGGTCTTTGACCTTGCTGAAGTGTTTGAAGATGAGTTTTTTATAACAAAAAAGATGATTTATACACTGTTTGAGTAAAACCGGAAGCTCTTTTAAGGGGAATGTTGGTAATATAAATTAAGCTTCTGACAATGCCCCCTAAATCCCCTGAAAGAGGACTTTTCAAAAACTTCTGCGAAGTTTTTGTTTTTAAGCCTCTTTTAGGGGTTTGGGGTCATTGTTGTCAAGAGCAAAATAAATTCACCAACAATTTCATTCAATAGAGCCAAACCGGAATAATTTTCAGTAATTAAAAAAACCAAGAGCTTGAACTCTTGGTTTTTTTGTAAAAAGAAATGCGGGAAACCAACTATTTGATTCCTGCAATATCTTCAAGCATGTCGGTTGTAAGAGACTTTGGTCGTTCAATAGCATAACCCAGAGCTCTGTCCCAAGTCAGGTTGGCTAATACTCCAATTGCTCTTCCTACTCCGAATAATACGGTATAGAAATCAAATTCTTTTAAGCCGTAGTGCCATTGAATTACTCCGGATTGAGCATCAACATTAGGCCATGGATTTTTAGCTTTACCGTGCTCTTTCAAAATGTCCGGTACTACTTTATAAAGTAAGTCCACAAATTTAAAGATTTCATTATCAGGTAAGTGCTTCTGACTGAATTCTCTTTGCGATTGGTATCTCGGATCCGTTTTTCTGAGTACGGCGTGTCCGTATCCCGGAATTACATTTCCTGAGTTGAGCGTATCCCAAACAAATTTCTTCATTTCCTCTTCTGATGGTAATTTTCCGTCCATCTTTTTCATAACATCTTGTACCCAAGACAATACTTCTTGGTTTGCTAATCCGTGCAACGGACCGGCAAGAGCATTAAGTCCGCCTGATAGTGCGTAATAGGCATCCGATAAAGTAGAACCGACTAAGTGCGTCGTGTGGGCAGATGCATTTCCTGACTCATGATCAGAGTGGATAATGAAATACATTCTGGCTACATCGTCATACGGTGCATCAATTCCCATTTGGTGAGCAAAGTTTCCGCCCATATCCAAATTGTAATCAGGTTCAATAATATCTCCCCCTTTGAAACGAAGTCTGTATATATAGGCCGCTACGGAGGGAAGTCGTGCAAGCAAGTTTGTGGCATCTTCGTACATGTATTCCCATGCATCCATTTTGTTAAACTTGCCGGACGAGTAATACTTGTTAAATTCCGATTCTCCTTGCATTGAAAGAATGGCAGAAGAGAACATAGCCATTGGGTGAGTGCTGTCAGGCATGCTTTTTAGTACGTCAAGAACGTACGACGGTAATTTTCTTCTTTCTTTGAATTCTTCTACCACAGCCTCAGCTTCTTCCTTTGTAGGTACATCTCCCGTAAGTAAGAAAAACCAAAATCCTTCAACATACGGATAGTCATTGCCGTCAGCCTTTGGCATAACTTCCATAACTTCCGGTATTGTTTTTCCTCTGAAGCGGATGCCTTCCATGGGGTCGAGATAAGAAATATCCGTTGTCAGACATTTAACACCTCTCATACCGTTTACGGCTTGAGAAACATTAACTTCTCCGACTTTAACATCTCCGAATTCTTTAAGTAATTTAATTGTTCTTGGGCGATGTTCTTTAATTTTTTCACCCAGTCTGTTTTTTAATGTTGACATTTGTGATTGGTTTATTTGATTGTTACCCGAAATAACTCGGGATTATACTGTTTTTTTTCAAAATTACACCGTATGCATTATGCTCATGTGATTCTTGAAATAAAACAATATTAAAAAAATCAATTTAAAATTTAATTGTCCGGCGAGTTTCCAATGAGCTGCCGAGCAATAATTTAATTACTGTAAATATACAATAATTTATGGGATGTTTGAGAATATTATATGTATTCTTTAACATATAAAATTAGCCGGAGATGATAATAAGTGAATGTCTCGGGTTGAAATACATTAGCTAAGTGATTTTTTTTTGAGTAAGAATATGAATAATAGCTTGTTATCGGAATCAAGGTTCTGTAATTGTTTTTATACAGCTAATTTTGAGGTCGGTTTAAAAAAAGGGTTAAAATATCGAGATATTAGTATTAATTTGCGTTATTGTAGTTCAAATTCTTGAATATTTCCAAAAACTTTATCTTTGTTGACATATTCTAATATAATATCGGCACTGATATGTTGCAGCTTTGAGAATATTCTTCCATTGAGTATATAGCTTGCCAAAATGTAGTCGCCCCCCGATGAAAATGACGCAGATCGGACCTTCCCCGGATATGAAATTTTACCAATCAGTTTTCCTGTTATGGTATATAGTTTTACCTTATTATCATCGCTTGCTGTAAGAATATACTTTCCGTCGGGAGAAAATTCTGCGGTATTTATTTTACTGTCGTAGCCTTTAAATTCATTAATCAGGTTTCCGTGGGAGTCTCGGAGTATTACTTTTCGATCCTTTCCTGTACTGACTGTCATTTTACCTTGCGGTGAATAGTTAACATCAATCGCTCCGGATTTATGATTTTTGTATTTGGAAATAATTCCGCCGTATAAGTCCCGAACAATAACTTCGCCCGATTCCTCGGCAGTTATAATCTTGGTCCCGTCCGGAGAAAAAGAAAATGTATTAATTCTGTGGTCGGAGGAAATCTTTTGCCTCAAGGTATTTTCATCAAAATTGAACAACAGTAATGACGTGTCGTTCTCCTGACTTATAACCAATGAAGAATCAGACTGGTAATCTGCCGACCTAAGGAGCTTGGAGTTGCTTTTTATCTTTTTGAAAATTTCGCCGGAGGTATGCCAAAAAATTAGTTCTCCGGCTTTATTTATGGTGTATATGAATTTTTCGTTTTTACTGAATTCTGCAAATTGTACGCTCTTATTTTCGGTATTAAACTCCGTTAAAGTTTCTCCGAATATATTCAGAATTTTTAACGAGTTATTGTTTGATGTCAGCATAGACAAGCCCGTAGGAGCAAATCTAATGCTGTTGATGTTTTTTATTTCAGCCAAAGGATTCATCAGTTTTCCGAATTTCCATTGTCGAACCCTGCCGTCGTCACAAACGGTGATTACCGTTTCATTATTACCGGCAAAAACGGCATCACTGACAACGGCTTTATGCCCTTTAAGTATTCCGAGTTCGTTGCCTGATTTATCCAAAACGACAGAAATTTTATCATAGCCTGAGGTAACAACCAATTGACCGTCTTTTGAGAAGTCAGCAGTATTTATCCATTCCTTGTGCCCTCCGTACTTGTATATCAATCGGCCTCCGATATCCATCCTGATCACCAGACTTGATTTGGTCAACATATCGTTGACGGTAACCAAAAGTTGCTTAGAATTTGGCGAGAATTTCATGGAACTCACTCGCGGAAAATTTATTCCTGCCCCTATGGGAAGCGTAATTGAATTCATCAGTTCTCCGTTTGAAGAAAATAAATTCACCAGCTTATCAGATACAGCTGCAATTAACTCGGAGTTTTCAGACAGGCATGCCATATCATAGGGATAGTCGCCTCCAGGCAAAGATATAGCTTCATTATAATTGCCTTTGTAGAGTAATACACCTTCCTCTTCAGATAAAATGAGAAGGTTGCCGTTTGCTTTTAGATCGGCAAAAATGATGCGTGATTCCGTAAGTTTGAATGGTCTTATTTTTGAAGTCTCTATAGAATATATAAAAAAGTTTCCTTTGATATCGGCAAAGTAGGCTTTCTCTCCCGAGTCGTTAAATTGCATAAAGTACACGGGGTTTGCCGTTTGAAAGGAGTCAACTTTTTTGCCTTCTGATGTATGAATAAAAACAGTACTTTTCTTTTCCGGCGTGTAACTTGCCGACATAACCAACTTTCCGGAGGGAGACAGTACCGCTTCTTTGTTCTCTTCGGGCAATGTGCTCAGAGTGGAATAAAATACCTCTGTATTGTAGTAGGCATTAAGCAATGCACTGTATGCATCATCGTTTTCGGGAAATAATTCATAGGCTTTTTGTGCATATCTGAAACTGAGTGTCGGGTCGCTTTCAAGCGCTTTGTATGAGTAGGCGGCATACATATTGGAGGAGGCCAAACGCCGGTTTTTATCGGCTCTTTTTCTGGCTTTGTTCATCATAAATAATCCAAACACCGAGGCGGCGAACAATACAACAACGGCAATTTTATATATTTTAAGCGTTCGGTTTCCCGAATTTGTTGTCAGGCCTTGCGTTGGGTTGTCATTTTTTTTATTTTTTTGCGAACTGTCAGAGGCTTTAATGCTGTTTTTTATGAACTCGGATTTGAAGTTCATTTGGAAATTCCCGTCCGTTGTTTTATTAATTCCGAATAATAGTCCCAGTGCATTACAGAAACCGTCGGGAATTGAATTTTTGTGAATTTCAATTGATTCCAGGTCTTTGTCGGCAAGTTCCGATAAAAAAGTATTGTAACTTTCTGAAGTTACTCGGCTTTTAATTTCTTTGGAGTGGAATGTTTTTAGTGCCGTTTCAACAGTAATGTTTGTGGCTTCGGAGAAATTTGTGATCTCTTTTTCGATAGCTTCTTGTTCGTATCCCATGCCAATGGCTTGAAGAACCACGGGCTTAATTCTGTCTTTTTGATTTTCTAATGTTGATAATATGCTTTCAACGGCCTTTGTCTCAATATTGAACATTGGGCTTTCAAACGGAAATGCCGATTGATATTGCGGTTTAAAACCGGCTGTTTTCCGAATAATTTCAGCGGCTTTTTTTCTTTTGAAATGCGAGATATTGACAATGCTTTTCAGATTAAAATTACAGGCTTCAGCTAACGAATTGACTTGTTCTTTGGCGGAACTGTCGGCCGAAAAAACAAATTTAACATCCAAAGGAGCGTCCAATAATTCTTTCCCTTTGGGAGACAGGCTGTCAGCCGCTTTTTCAACATCCTTTCTGTATATTTCGGGTGTTTCTTTGTTTACGACGGATTGGACTTGCTTGGTGAATTCAGAAAACATATTGTCCGATTCTGAAAACACCCGGTCAAGGCCGTCGATAACCAAAGCAATGATTTTTGAACTATTGGCTTGAATTTTTTTCAGGTGATACCAAATATGTTCTTTAGAACTAACAATTTTATCCAAGTAAAACGGTTGGTTAAACCGTCGGTTTGTTTCCCCCTCCAAATGTTCAATAAAGCTAATGTCGTTGCAAGCCGATAAACTGATTTTAATGATTTCAAATCTTCCGGAATCTTTCAGTAGTGGTACCAGCCCGGCATTGAGTAAAGATGTTTTTCCGGTTCCGCTTTCTCCGAAAAGGGTTGTAGAATCATCAATTAAGAGGTGCTGAAACATACGTTCGGTTTCACTCTTTCTTCCGAAAAAAAACTCCTTTTCGTTTAATTTGTACGGGCGACTGCCTATGAAACGGGCTTGATTCATTGCTTTCTTTTTTTGATTTTTGTAAAAATAATTAACTTTATGCAAAAAATAGAACCTTTTGTAAATAATTATATACTGATTTATATGTTGACACGTCATATGTTCGTTTTCTCGGATGCAAGACCGGTCTTAAATCGTCTGTTAATATTAGCCGACAAGTAATATTAGCCGACAAGACGTTTTTGTTGTTGGTATATAAAAATATACAGAGAGAATTATTAATTTCAAGTATAAAAAAACGATCATCAAAATATGAAAAAGCAAGTAATTTTTACCCCCAATGCTCCTGAAGCCATAGGGCCGTATAGTCAGGCAATTTTTATCGGCGATACATTATATCTGTCCGGGCAAATTCCAATGGATGCTGTCTCCGGTGAAATTGTCGGAGACAATATTAAGGAGCAGACCGACAAAGTTCTTCAGAATATAGGAGCAGTTTTGAAAGAAGCCGGATTAAATTTTAACCATGTTGTTAAAGCCACTTGTCTCTTGAGCGATATGAATAATTTTTCAGAGATGAATGAGATGTATGCCCGGTATTTTCAGATAAATCCACCGGCAAGAGCGGCTTTTGCTGTTAAGGAATTACCTAAGTCGGTTCTGATTGAAATAGAAGTAATTGCAGTACGATAAAATCGGCAGTGTCAGGCTATTTAAAAAAAAATCAGACCTTGATATGATGTCGTTGTATGATGGATAATCAGAACATAGTTTTTTGAATTAGGTGAGCTGCCGGTTCATATTTCCAACGTCTGATAGTTTGTTTGTTGAATACAAAAAAGATTTGTATAAAAATATCATATCAGATACTGTGCGGTGAAAACACCGCACAGGTGCAAGAGTCGATTGCGATTTTGTCAATAAGCTTGTAACTAATTGTTTTATAAATCACGGCTCTCTGCACCTCGTATGTTTTCACCTGACAGGATTTTGGAATTCAATATACGGTTTTAAAATCCAAGGCGAATGAACGGGTTTGATGCAAGGGAGTGGTAATTTAAAATGATTCTAAATTGGCGTATTATTTAAATAAAATGGTTTATAACATCCTTTGTTTAAATTATGCTATCTATTTTTGCCCCGCTTTTAAAAAAAAAGAATGAATTCAGAAAATCTGCAAATAGAACATGAGGGAATTGTTAAGGAAATAAGTCTTGACGAAATAAAGGTAAGTATCGTTACGGCAAGTTTCTGTGCTTCTTGTGAATTAAAACAGACCTGCAACCCGTCCGAGTTGGAAGAGAAAATTATTGATGTTCCGGTAACATCTTCAACTTCATACCGTAAAGGCGAAAGAGTAAATATTTTTTACAAACAATCTTTAGGATTCAGAGCTTTATTTTTAGGTTACCTTTTACCGTTCCTTATTATTTTAATATCCATGATAGTATTGTTAGAAATTACCGGTGATGAAGGCATTGCCGGCGGAATTTCTTTGGCTTTACTATTACCCTATTATTTGATATTATATCTGGTACGGAAAAAAATTAAAAAGACATTTAGATTCTCTGTGGAGAAAAAGAATATATATAATAATGTTAAGATAAACCCGGCCTTTTAGCTAAGGTCCGTTAAAGTATAGACATATGAGTACTGTATTTATAGCAACAATAATAACCGTAGTAGCCCTGGGAATAATTGCGGCTGTTATTTTGTATTGGGCTTCTCAAAAGTTCAAGGTCATTGAAGACCCCCGCATAGATGAAGTTGAGGAAGCTTTGCCGGCAGCAAATTGTGGAGGATGCGGTTTCCCGGGATGTAGAAATTTTGCTGAGGCCTGTGTAAAAGCCGATGATTTGAATGATTTGAATTGTCCCGTTGGTGGTAATGAAACCATGTCGGCAGTAGCTTCTATTTTAGGCAAAGAAGTTGAAGAAAAAGAAAAAATGATTGCCGTACTCTTGTGTCACGGTTCTCCGGAATTCAGAAAAAATACAAGTCAGTACGACGGGGCAGCAAACTGTACCATAGTTTCCGATTTGTACGGCGGAGAAACCAATTGCCAATACGGATGTCTCGGACTGGGTGAATGTACGGAAGTTTGCGACTTTGAGGCCATTCACATGAACCCGGTTACAAATTTACCTGAAGTTGTAGAGGCCAACTGTACAGCTTGTAATGCTTGTGTGGAGATTTGTCCGAAAAATATTTTGGAACTGCGACCGGTAGGAAAGAAAAGTCGCAGAATATATGTTTCCTGCAAGAATGAAGATATGGGAGGACAGGCCAAAAAGGCGTGCTCCGTGGCTTGTATTGGTTGCGGTCTTTGTTTTAAAGTATGCCCCTTTGACGCCATTACCATGAAAAATAATTTGGCATATATCCATGCTGATGCTTGTAAACTGTGCCGAAAATGTGTAGATGTTTGTCCTACAGATGCCATACATGAATTGAATTTTCCGCCCAAGCGAAAGCCAAAGCCGAAGGCAAAGAAAAAGGAAGCCACAAAAAAAACTTCCGAATCTGAAGGCAGTATTGATATTGTGAAGGAAGCGAAAAAGAATTCGGATCAATCCGAGAAAAAGTAAAATGAAACTCAGAATTTTTCAGAGATTCCTATAATATACAGAAGTATTCATCAGAATAAATAATAAATTTCTGAACCATGTTAAAGACATTCAAATTAGGCGGCGTTCATCCACCGGAAAATAAAATTTCTGCGCAAGCTGCAATTAAAAAATTAGATATTCCGGCGACGGTTTCTGTTCCGGTTTCTCAGCACATTGGAGCGCCTGCAACCCTATTAGTAAAAAGAAAAGATAAAGTTAAAGTCGGACAATTAATTGCCGAAACTTCCGGCTTTATATCAGCAAATATTCACTCTCCGGTTTCCGGTATAGTAAAGAAAATCGGGCCGGTGTATAATGCCGGCGGCTATAAAAATACAGCCGTGATTATCAAGGTCGAGGGCGACGAATGGGATGAGAGCGTTGATACCGACCCGGCAATAAAAAGAGAAATAGAAGCGACCCCGGAAGAAATTATTGAGAAAACAAAGAAGAATGGTATCGTGGGGATGGGAGGAGCAACATTTCCCTCACATGTAAAATTATCGCCGCCCAAAGGTAAGACTGCCGAAGTCTTAATTATAAATGGTGTAGAATGTGAGCCTTATTTGACTTCAGATCATCGGTTAATGATTGAGAAGGCTGAAGAACTGATTATTGGTACTCAGATAATAATGAAGGCGCTGAAAATTAATAAGAGCTACATTGGTATTGAAAACAATAAACCGGATGCCATAGACCTATTGACCAAAGCGACTTCAGGAATGAATATTAAAGTGGTTCCTTTGAAAGTTAAATATCCTCAAGGTGGTGAAAAACAGCTGATTAAATCGGTAATAAATCGTGAGGTTCCCTCCGGAACTTTGCCTATTGAAGTTGGTGCCGTAGTACATAATGTGGGAACTGCAGTAGCTGTATATGAGGCTGTTCAAAAGAACAAACCCCTTGTAGAGCGGGTGGTTACCATTACAGGAAAAAGCGTAAAGAATCCTTCAAACTTTATGGTTCGAATCGGAACACCGGTCAGTGATTTGATAGAAGCCGCCGGAGGAATGCCCGAAGATACCGGAAAAATTATCAGCGGAGGTACAATGATGGGAAAAGCATTGAGCAGCACAGATGCTCCGGTTACCAAAGGAACTTCCGGCATTGTTTTGATACCGACTGAAGAATCTCAAAGAAGAGAGATAAAACCCTGCATTCGTTGTTCAAAATGTATAACCGTGTGCCCCATGGGCTTGGAGCCTTATTTGTTAATGACTCTTACGCAAAAAGATATGTACGAACGCGAAGAGAAAGAACGTGTTATGGACTGTATCGAATGCGGCTCTTGCAGCTATACTTGCCCGGCAGACCGGCCATTGCTTGATTATATCCGATTAGGAAAGAAAAGAGTGGGGCAGGCTATAAGAGAACGAAACAGCTAAAATAAAATTAAAGCAAATTGAACATTGAAAAACTTTTGAAGATATGAATAATATATTTGTTTCACCCTCACCGCATCAGCTCGGAGAAAATTCTGTAAAGAAATTGATGTATGGTGTGTTAATAGCCTTAATACCAACGCTTGCCGTATCTGTTTTTTATTTCGGCTTGGGGGCAATCATTATTACGCTCACGGCCATTTTGTCTGCGGTAGCTTTTGAGTACCTCATAACCAAAGTATTTCTGAAACGTGAACCCACAATTACCGACGGTTCGGCAATTATAACCGGAGCTCTGTTAGCCTTCAACTTACCGAGTAATATTCCCGTGTGGTTAGTAATTGTCGGAGCTTTTGTTGCAATAGGAATAGGGAAAATGTCATTTGGCGGTTTGGGTACCAACCCATTTAACCCTGCTTTGGTTGGCCGTGTATTTTTATTAATCTCATTCCCCGTTCCAATGACCACTTGGCCCAAACCCAGTCCCATAACTGAGAAAATGCTCGGTTACGCTGATGTGGAAACCGGAGCAACACCCTTAGGAGTTATACAAGAAGGAATAGCTGACAGTACCATGCCGGAGTTGATGAAACAAGTTCCCGATTATATGCAACTTTTGATAGGTAATATGGGAGGTTCCGCCGGCGAAATCGGAGCAGCGGCGATTCTTATCGGCTTGGTTTATATGCTGATGAAAAAAGTAATTACTTGGCATATTCCGGTATCAATTTTAGGTACTGTTGCATTATTAACCGGAATTTTATGGTGGGCTAATCCGGAACAATTTGCCGATCCTTTATTTCATTTATTATCAGGCGGTTTATTATTGGGAGCAGTTTTTATGGCTACAGATTACGTAACATCTCCAATGAATAAGAAAGGGCAATTGATATACGGAGCAAGTATTGGAGTACTCACAGTGGTAATTCGTATTTTCGGAGACTTTCCTGAGGGTGTTTCTTTTGCTATTTTATTGATGAATGGCTTTGTTCCCTTGATTAATATGTATATGAAACCAAAACGTTTCGGGGAAATACAAAAGAAATCATAGAAAACAGCAATAAAGACAGCACAGTCTAAACAGAAAAATATAATACGAAAATATTATGGCAGCAAAAAAAGAATCTACATTTTTATCCATGGTCGTAACACTTTTTATTGTGTCGGCAGTTGCCGCTATGGCACTGGGCTATGTTTATCAGCTTACCAAAGCACCGATAGCCAAAGCAAAATTGGAGAAAAAGAAGAAAGCAATACGACAAGTTGTACCTACTTTTGATAATAATCCTGTAAATGACACGATAAAAGTAGGGCTAAAGGAGGGAGATACATTGGAATGTTATCTGGCATATTCCGGAAAAGAACTTACGGGAATAGCCGTAAAGGCCAATACCAAGAAAGGTTTCAGCGGAGAGTTCTGGGTAATTGCAGGATTTTTGCCTGACGGAACAATTTACAATTCTGCAATATTAGAGCATAAAGAAACTCCGGGATTGGGAGATAAAATGCAGAAAGAAAAATCTGTGAAAACCATAGAAAACGAAGACGGCTCTGTTGATACCACTTGGTGGACCAAGCAGTTTATGGGTATGAAGCCCTTATTTGAAGATAAAAATTTTAAAGAAGCCGAAAATATAAAAGTCAGTAAAGACGGCGGAGAAATTGACGCCATAACTGCGGCTACAATTAGTTCGCGCGGCTATTGCGATGCCGTCAACAGAGCATATCATGCATTCACCTTAGCCATGGAAAAGTTAAATGCTGAAGAGTAAATTAAACTATAGCCAAACGATATTAAGAAGTAAAAACCATAAAAATCATGAATAAATTAAATACATTCACCCGAGGATTCTTTAAGGAAAATGCTGTTTTTGTAATGCTCTTGGGATTATGCCCCACATTAGGTACCACCACCTCAGCTTTAAACGGTTTGGGTATGGGCTTAGCCACAACCTTTGTTTTGGTGATGTCAAATGTCGTGGTGTCTCTTCTCAAATCTCAAATTCCGGATAAAGTAAGAATTCCGTCATTCATTGTAATTATCGCTTCATTTGTAACCATTGTAGAGTTGACAATGCAAGCCTATCTTCCCGATTTGTTTGAGGTCTTGGGTCTGTTTATTCCGTTGATTGTTGTCAACTGTTTAATATTGGGTCGTGCCGAGGCATTTGCATCCAAAAATAACGTGTTAGACTCTGTTATCGACGGTTTGGGTATGGGACTCGGATTTTCTATGGCTCTTACTATGCTTGGTGCTGTGAGAGAAATCTTGGGCAGCGGGGCTATTTTTGATATAAAATTATACAGCGGCGACGGAGCCTTAGTCTTTGTGTTAGCTCCCGGAGCATTTTTGGTCTTGGGATATTTGATAGCAGGAATCAACAGTTTGAAAAAAGAAACTACTTAGTGCTTGTTAAGAAATAAAGAATTAGAAATTACAGTCTGAAAAATATATATTATGGAATTTATATTAATCATCATATCGGCAATATTTGTTAACAACATTGTGTTAATGAAGTTTTTGGGAATATGCCCGTTTTTTGGTGTATCCAAGAAAGTTGAAACCGCATTGGGAATGACCGGTGCCGTAATTTTTGTAATGACTGTGGCAACAATAATTACTTATTTGCTTCAAAAATTTGTATTGGAAAAATTCGGCATACAATATATGCAAACCATTACCTTTATTTTGGTCATAGCTTTCCTTGTACAGTTGGTGGAGATTATCCTTAAGAAAGTAAGCCCTGCATTATTTCAAGCCTTGGGTATTTTTCTTCCGTTGATCACTACCAATTGTGCTATATTAGGTGTTGCAATACTTGCAGCCACTACAGAATCTTTCGGACTGTTGCACAGTACAGTTTATGCAGTGGCATCTGCCATTGGTTTCGGGTTGGCTTTGGTTTTATTTGCCGGGCTTCGTGAGCATCTCGATCTTATCGACGTGCCTAAAGGAATGAAAGGAGTACCCATTGCTTTTGTAACTGCGGGATTGTTGGCTTTAGCCTTTATGGGATTTTCAGGAATAGCTTAAATCTTTCCGGGAAAAATTCTGTTCGGAATACAAAAATATATTTTGCAATCCAATGATAATCCGACCGGCAGTATCAAATGATATTGAGCAAATTACCGAAATTTATAATCAGGCCATCAGAAGTGGCGGAAAAACAGCTGACTTGACGGAATTCTCGGCTTCCGAAAGAACGGCTTGGTTTGAGTATCTCCAAGCCGATAATCGGTTCACTATACTTGTTGCCGAAGAAAAGCAGAAGGTTATCGGATATGCCGGCTTGAGTCCATACCGAAAAGGCCGAGAAGCTTTATTAAGAACCGCCGAATTAAGTTATTATGTTCATTTCGATTATCACGGACAAGGCATAGGAAGTGCTTTGCTGTCTGCCTGTATTCAGCATTCTCGGAAATACGGCATTAAAGTCCTGATTTGTATTTTATTGGCCGTTAATGAAGTCAGTTTTAAATTTCTTGAAAAACACGGATTTACGCCATGGGGCTTACTCCCCGATGTGGCTGAGGTCAATGGAGAATTAGTCAGCCATTTGTACTACGGACGAAAATTAGATAACGAATAAACCCGCCGATTACTTTTTGGGATTTAGGGGGTTATTAATTTTCTTCTACTTTATAGAAGAGTCCGGTCTAAAAAGTATGTTTTATTTTAGCAAAACAAGTTATATGCTTAATTCTCAGAATTTTATAAACTATTTAATAATTAACTTAAAGCTCTTATTTCTATCACTTTAACTTTATAAACTTTCAACTTTATAACTTTTTAAAAAACTGAACTCATAGAACCTGTGTTGAATCAGTTGATATCTATTTCCAATCGGTCATAAGCCGGCATAATATTCTTGGGCAATTCGTTGAACAAATCTTTGTACGTTCCAATGTAGTGGCTCATATGCGTAAGATAGGCTTCCTTGGGTTTAAGCTGTTGTATCACTTTCAGGGCACTTTCTAAATTGAAGTGCGAAGGATGCGTTCGCCTTCTCAGTGCATTGATTACTAAAACATCCAAATTTTCCAATTTCTTCATTTCTTTATCCGATATCATATTCATATCTGTAATGTATGCGAATGAATTAATTCGGAAACCGAATACAGGCAATTTCTTGTGTATACCCCGAATGGGGATTATTTCTATGTCACCTACTGAAAATGGGCTATTGCTAATGGTGTGGAGTTCAAATTTCGGAACGCCGGGATATTCTTTTTTAGCAAAAACGTAGGCAAAATCATAATTTTTCAATGCATCTAACACGCGTTTTTCTCCATAAATATCCGTCGGCTTTTTTTGAAGATAATTAAATGCTCTCACATCGTCAAGCCCTCCGATATGATCCTTGTGTTCGTGAGTCAGTAAAATAGCGTCAAGTGACGAAATGTCGGCTTCCAGCATTTGTTGCCTGAAATCCGGACCGGCATCAATCACAATGTTCTTGTCGTTGTGTTGTAATAATACAGAGCTTCGCAAGCGATGGTCTCTGGGATCTATTGATGTGCATACCTCACATTTGCACCCGATAACCGGTACTCCTTGAGATGTTCCTGTACCTAAAAAGCGTAATTTCATTGGACCTTTAATTTATAATGTTCAGCGATTTTTTTCCGTTCCTTCAATGCACAAAGGTATTTAATTCGGATGGGTAGGCAATAGAATCAGATATAAATTTTGGATTATCGTATGGAGTGTTAAAAAAATAGGCGATATAACTTGACTTTTATAAAATTTTGTCATAACTTCACAAAAGAGTTGGGTTAGCTTTGCCAAAGCATATATGAACAAGCAAAACAGAATGTTACCAAAGCGGTAACCAATAAATGAAGGCTTTGGCAAAGCTTTTTCGAATTTATAAAAATTATTAAAAAAACAATGGCTATGAACGAATATCGTTGTCCCGAATGCGGTGGTTTTTTGAGTTTAGACAATAAAGTTGTATTCAGTATTGAAACAGCAGAAAAACAAAAAGGTATTTTGTTTTTGAGCTCGAAGCTCGGAGATTACTCTGTAGTCAAACATTCGTCGGTAGAAATTAATGACGGGGATAAATTAAAAATATCTTGTCCCCTGTGCGGACATGATTTGTGTGCCGTTCCCGATAAGAACTTAGCCAATGTAGAAATGGTTGATGACAGCGGAGAAACCCTTACCGTATTATTTTCGGTAAAGCGCGGGGAGAGAGCGACATATGCTCTCAAGGGAAAACAAGTAATGAGGTTCGGAGAAGATGCCGACAGCGGAATTGATTTTGAAAACTTATCGTTTTATATGTAAATATAACAGAATTTGCAAAAGCAAAAAATACAGGCCTCTATCTCTTAACAAGTACTTAGAGGCTTTTTTCTTGAGTAATTTTAGAAGAGTTGTTGCTTTGATTTATTATTTTTTCGGTCTGAGTTCAAAAAGCAGTAACAACGTTTTTTGCCGGCCGGGCTTTTGCCAGTCTCCGTTGTTGTCGCTTACTATCATAAAATATTCTTTTCCGTTTCTCTCAAAACAGGCAATTCCTTCAAAGTTATCCAAACAACTTGATGTGACTCTTAAAATAGATTTTGAACGGATGCTGTCTTCGGTTAATTCTGTCTGATTCAGAATTGATATATCTACAGTAGTAATACCCGTTTGATATAATTTTTCCAGAACTAAAATATTTCCGTTTTTCAGGGTGGACAAACCTTTTATCTCTCCAAACTTAGCGACATATAATTTCTGTTGAGTTTTTCCGCTTTTGGAATTAATAATCCAAGCATATCTGTATTCACGATTCGGATTGTTCTCATGAATAAGAAAAAGAAGGCTGTCCCTTATAGTAGTCATGGCTTCTATTCCTTGCTTTGAGTGCTTCTCAAAACCGAGTATTTTTATGGGGTCAGGCCCGACAGGAATTGATGCATTTGGCTCGGGGGTATTAATAATCAGTGGGTAGATGTGGTCGCCCTTTCCTCTTTTGTTATCAGCCGAAATATAAAACCCGGAATCCGACGGTGCTATGGATTCAATTTCAGAAAAAGGAATTTGGTCAGGCCCAAGTATTTGGCCGGAATTAACTTGATTAACCGACAATAATTTCATGGATGAAGAAAATGTCGGTTCAAAAATAAACCATTTGGCTCGCAGGGAGTCGGTAAAACTTTTCCCGGCACTAAAGTCAGAAATGCTGAGTAGCCGGTTTCCGTTTTCTGAAATATGTAAACCGGAAAATCCCCCCGAAGGAATATCTGCTTCGGAATACAGTTCAAGCCCTCCTTTAAATGTCAAATTTTTATTACTGAGCTGCTTTATCAACACAGAGTCACAAGCTGATGTCCATGGTTTACTGCTGATGTTCTGTGCCGTACTTCCACTGCCGAACAGTAGGAATAGGCCGGTTATAATTTGAAGAGTTTTTAGCATATCTTGTTATAGCGTAATTTTTTTGTCGGTATATTGCTTGTTTGACTACTTTGATTTAAGTGCTTGTAAAGAAACAATCTCTACATTTCTACTTGTTCTTTCGCTTATTTTCATCGTTATAAAAGTTTTAAATAAACTGTGGCTATTCGCAATTTTTATGCCTTGAAAATAAACAAAATAACCTCGTATAAATTGTAAACTTTATTTCTTTACAGCACCAAACCACTCAAGGGCAGTATCTTGTGTTGAGAATAATTGGACAATAAACCCCGTTTTTTCTCTTATTGATTTTTCGAAAAGCATTGAAACGGCACTGTCGTATGGATTATTAACTATCAGTGCTTGTTTTTTATTGTTCAGGATAGGATTTAGCTTGTGTAAAAAATCACTAACTTTCTTAGTATCGTTTAATTCCATATCGAATGAAGCATTGGAGTAATCTGAAAATAAATGATAGCCTTTTGCGGTAAATTCATCGGTTGAAACCTTCGAGCGTCTTCAAGACCTCGAAGCGTTTAGCCATCAGAAATCTTCAAGTGTATGCAAAACCTCGAAGCGTTTAACTCAAAACCCCAAAATTAGGTAATTATAATACTCGCCCAATTTGTATCTCAAAACAGATAAAAATATAAAATTCAGAAAAGAGAAAAATTGCAATAATTTGTTTTTACGACATTCAATACGTGAACCTACAAAATAAATGACCGGTTTATACAGGCAGAACAAATCCTGCATGTATAAAAACTCAGAAAAAATGAGTTAAGAATCAGACTTCGTCTGTTTTAATTAAAAAATGGACATTGTGTATAATTGCAAATACCTGAATACCTGACAAAACAAATTTTGGAGCAAATTCACGCCCATAGCCATCTGTATCATTATCAGAAATTTGTGTTTTTTGTAAATAATACCTACGCCCAATTATATCGCAAAATCATATAGAATCCTTTATATTAAAGGAGTACAGCAATTTAAAATATTAAAACAGACGAAGTCTGAGAATACAATAAGCACAAATAATTTGAACCAAAGTCCTGACAATAATCATAGTTTTGAGCATATAAATAGACTAGTATTGCACTATATTTAATTCCGAATGATTGACTTTGTCTCGATACATTCGGAGAGTATTTTTATTCTAATCCCAAGGATATGCTGAAGGAAAAGAGAATTGGAACAACACTTATTGTCATCGATTCAAAAGACGACATCGGTCGTTTAAACGCTATTATTACAGAGTATTCCCACTTAATTGTCGGACGCCAAGGGATACCCTTACGTCACTCTTCCCAAAATGTCATATCATTGGTTTTTGAAGGTCTCGAAAGTGAAGTCGGAGCATTTTCCGGTAAACTCGGCAGGCTCAGAGGAATAAAAGTTAAAACCGCTTTGATGAAAAGATAAACTGTTTTCAGAACGGTAGGACAAGGACTGTCAGTAAATCAGAATATGACGACGATTGATTATTAACACTATAAATATCATAAATTATGTTTTACAAACCACAAGAATATAAGATAAAAGATGAGGCCATGAAACCGTTTATTGATCCGGATGAAATATGGGGCTTTTTAAATACCGAAGAGCCCACTAAGGAGCGTGTGCGAGAGGTCATTCAAAAATCATTGAATAAGAACCGGTTGAGTTTGGAGGAAACAGCGGTATTAATAAACGCCAAAGATCCGGAATTAATTGAAGAGATAAAGAAAGGAGCACAAAGCCTGAAACAAAATGTTTACGGCGACAGAATTGTACTTTTTGCCCCTTTGTATATCGGAAATTTATGTACGAATGATTGCGAATACTGCGGATTTAAAGTTTCAAATACAAAGCAAAAAAGAGAAACTTTAAGTACGACTCAATTGCAAGGAGAAGTCAAAGCTTTGGAAGATGTGGGTCATAAGCGGTTGATTTTGGTTTACGGAGAGCATCCGAAATATAATGCTGATTTTATCTGTAAAACCGTGGAGGAAGTTTATAAAGTCAAAAGTAAAAACGGAGAAATACGGCGAGTCAATATAAATGCCGCACCGCTTTCTGTTGAAGATTTTAAAAAAGTAAAAAAATCCGGCATAGGTACTTATCAAATTTTTCAGGAGACCTATCATCCGGAAACCTATAAAAAATATCATCCGCGGGGTAAGAAGAGTAATTTTAATCATCGGTTAACGGCACTCGACAAAGCCCAAACGGCCTTGATTGACGATGTGGGGATTGGAGCCCTGTTCGGACTTTATGATTGGAGGTATGAGGTAATGGCGCTTCTTCGTCATGTCAATCATTTTGAAACAGTATTTAATATCGGCCCGCACACCATTTCATTTCCGAGAATTCAAGCGGCCTCGGAAATGAATATTGATGACAAGTATTTTGTAAGCGATGAAGATTTTGTCCGTTTAGTTGCTATTTTGCGTTTAGCGGTTCCATATACGGGCATGATTTTGACGGCTCGCGAACCGAGAGAAATAAGAGATGAAGTTCTTACATTCGGCGTATCTCAAATCGACGGCGGTACAAATATTGAAATGAGCGGCTACTCAAAAAAGAATGAGCAGCAAAATTTAGATACCGAACAGTTTCAAATTTCCGATAACAGAACATTGGGAGAAATTATTGAGGAGTTGATTAAAACGGATTATATGCCGTCTTTTTGTACAGCTTGCTACAGGCTCGGGCGTACCGGTGAGCATTTTATGGAGTTTTCCGTTCCCGGATTTATCAAGAGGTACTGCGGTCCCAATGCGTTGCTTACCATGGCCGAATATTTGGAAGACTATGCCGATGATGACTTGAAAAAACGAGGCTATGAGAGTATTTACAGAAAAATTGAGAAAAATAAAGTTAAAAATCAAGAGCTTTTATTAAAGCGCCTTGAACAGGTTAAAGCCGGGGAGCGGGATTTATATTTTTAATTCGGTTTGTAATGAATTTACAGGTCAATATTTGGCATGTTTCAAATAAACTGTACACTTTTAAAACCTTATTACCTTATTTTATTAGTTGAAAATAAGGTAATAAGGTTAAAAAACAATGTCATATTAATTTTTATACTAAGGTTGAAAAAAATAAAAATAAGGTTTTTTTAAAAAAAGGGTAAAGTTTTTTTCTAATTTATGAAACATGCTTAATATTTGTATGTTTTTATTGAATCATTAATTTTGGTCTTTACAAAGAATTTCTTTGGATTCTGAGTGGTAAAAAGACAAATAAAACAGTACATGCAAAAAGACAAGAATAAAAAATCAGCACTGAATGTACAAAAAGGTGTTGAGCAGCCCGACAGTATTAATAAAATAGCTGCAGAGCGCTTTAAATTAAAAAAAAGAAAAGAACGAACTGTTGACAAGATTGTCGAAGAACTTGCCGGGGGCAATTTGTCTGCTCTCAGTGAAGGAATTACACTTGTGGAGAGCTCCTTAGAGCGTCATCGTGAAAAAGCGGAAAAAATAATTAATCGGTGCATGATTCAAACGGGAAAAGCTCTAAAAATTGGGCTTACCGGTGTTCCCGGAGTAGGGAAGAGTTCTTTTATTGAAACTCTCGGGATGTGGTTGATAAATAAAGGGAAAAAAGTGGCCGTTTTGGCTATCGATCCGTCGAGCGAGCGTACCGGAGGGAGTATTTTAGGCGATAAAACGCGTATGGAACAATTGAGCATAAGCCCTAATGCATTTATACGGCCGTCGCCCTCGGCCGGTTCATTGGGCGGAGTTGCCCGAAAAACAGCGGAGTCTGCTTTGCTTTGTGAATCCGCAGGTTTTGATATTATTTTTATTGAAACGGTAGGGGTCGGACAGTCTGAAACAGCAGTGCACTCAATGACTGATTTCTTCTTATTACTGATGCTTGCCGGAGCCGGCGACGAGCTGCAGGGAATAAAAAGAGGAATTATGGAAATGGCCGATGCCTTGGTTATAAATAAAGCCGACGGAGACAATGTGAATAAAGCGAAATTGGCCAAAAGGGAATATGAAAATGCCTTGCATCTTTTTCCGCCGGCTGAGTCGGGAGCCGAACCTAAAGTCGTTACAGCCTCGGCAAATACAGGAGACGGCATAGAAGAGGTTTGGAGCATTATTGAAAACTATATACAACTGACTAAGAAAAACGGGTACTTCGACACCAAAAGAAGCCGGCAGGCAAAATTCAGAATGCACGAAACGATACAAGAGAAATTATTGACCAATTTTTATTCAGATGCGGAATTAAAGGAGGAGATCAAAGCTGCTGAAGACAAGGTTATTTCGGGCGAGATGAGTCCGTACTTTGCTGCTAAACAGTTGATGATTCTTAATGCTGATTAGTTACTCTTTTTAGATATGCTTATCAGCTGAGTCTCTGAAAATATTCGGTATTATGCAAAAATCAATGTATCCGGGAATAGTTTCTTTTGAAGATATCTTGTTTTTGACAAAACAGATTGACCAAACTTTCGTTTAAAAAACAAAAAAACGATGAAATATTTGTGGTTATTAACCGGCTTGTTCCTGTTTTTCGGACAGTTAGTACATTCACAAACCTTGAAAGACGATGAACAAGAGCTGTTTATACTTTTTGAACAGCTTAATCATGAACGGGATGATGAAGGCAAGGATTCCGTAAATTCTGAGATTACTCGTATTCTTTCCGAACGTTTGAAACATGAGCTTTCCTTTGATTATCATTTCCGGAGCTTAAAAAAACTCGGCATTGTAAAGTCTCCGAACAGGTTGCTTAAGCTGTACACGTGGAATTTGTTTTATGCCGACGGAACATACAAATATTTCGGATTTGTGCAATACAGACCAAAAAAAAGGAAAGCTCCTCGGTTGTATCGCCTGCATGATAAGTCCGGAGAAATTGAAAATTCTCAGCATACAGAGCTTACTCCTCAAAATTGGTACGGGGCTTTATATTACGATGTTGCAGAGAAAAAATATAATCGAGAAACCATCTATACATTGATGGGCTGGGACGGGTTTGATGATTTTTCAAACAAGAAGATTATTGATGTGTTGAGAATAACAAACGACGGCACACTGCAGTTCGGGATGCCTATAATATCCTACCAAGATAAAATTTATCACCGGTTGATTTTTGAATTTTCGGAGCAATCCAAAATGAACCTGCAATACGATGCTCATTATGATATGATTATCTGGGATCATCTGCTGCCCACCTCCCCCTCTTTGGAAGGTCAATATGAATATTACGGCCCTGATTTTACACAGGACGGTCTCTTTTTTGAAAAGAATAAGTGGAATTATTATCCGGATATTAAGCCCAAAAACAGAAATTAATTCATAATATCAGAGATAAGCTCAATAAAAAAGCCCTTTCCGTTTAAAGAAAGGGCTTTTTTGATATTTTGTCTTCTATCCTTTGCTGTCTTTGGAGTAGAAGTCGCCGGGCGTACTGTCGCTTCCGGCATGTATTTCTGTCTGACTTCTGGTAATAAATTTTGTTTTGTGACCCTCAGTAGCCGTAATATGATGCATAACCTTAGAACCAAAATAAAATGCAATCATCATTTGAAAGGCGACCAAAAGCTGATGAATTTCTTTCTCAAGTCCAATAATCCGAACATTTGCCAGTTCAATAATAATAGAGACGAACAGTAAGGTAAGCGTCAGTATCCCTCTGAAAACTCCTCGCGGCATACTAAATGTTTCACCTGCAAAAGGGTTGGGGTGTTCGGGAGTCCAGTTTCCGAAAGTGTATTTTTTTAGCAATAAGACAAAAAAGCCTAATACCAAAAGTAACCAAACAGCAATGGGAGCATATATACTCCACCAATAGGTCTGAGAATTCTCTGTCAGAAATTTAACTGTATCCATGTAATTATTCATGATTCAAATTTTTAGAGTTCGTTAATTTGGGTATGTTTCATAAGTGTAAAGTTTAAGGCATTTTGAAATTTTAAAACCGGAGTTTACCTGTTGTAAATGAGGATTTTAAAACTTTTAAAATAATGCAGAAATTTGCATTTGTGAAACATGCTTTATTTTGCCAAGAAAAACCCTGCAACTAATGCCACCGGAATTCCTGCTATTGCCAACTTAGTGTATAATGATTTTCGTTTGCATCTTCTAATCTGTTTTTCAAGATCCTTAGTACAAGTATTCCAATTATTATTATAGTAATCTCGGTCTTTTTTTAAAAGAGAAATTAAACTGTCTTTTTCATTGTCCCTTGCTTTATAAATTTCAAGCTGCATATTGTACACTTTGATTTGTTCTTCGGTATGCTCCAATTTTTTTGCTTTAGCTAAAGCTGATTTGAATTGACTGCCGTTGAAAACCCAAAGTGTATCATTTACAACGGGAATAGTTTTGCTTCCTCGGTCTGTTGTAATGGTTATTTTTTGATTATCCAATACCGGAATAGGGTATCGTTGTGCTTCAGCAATATAAACTATTGACAAAAATAGACCAATGAGTACGA
The DNA here is from genome assembly GCA_034659855.1 of Bacteroidota bacterium. GTDB lineage: Bacteria > Bacteroidota > Bacteroidia > Bacteroidales > JAADGE01 > JAYEIA01. The sequence goes on along the minus strand of JAYEIA010000336.1, from coordinate 12,759 downwards.
TAGCTTTTTTCATAAAAGTTAATCTCCAAAATAATTAATGGCTTCATCTTGAAGTTCGCCAATAGACAAATCTTCAATTTCTTCTTCTACAGACTCTTTTCTTTGTTGAATTTTTTCAATTTCGTCTTCAGAAGCTGTAATTTTCTCGTCCAAATGTTTGATGCGTTCCTCTCGCTCAACTATTTCAGCATCGGTTTTTGTTCGATGTTCTTTTTCTTCCTTTTTCAGAACTTCATACTTTTTCAAAAGTTCCTCTTCTTTTTTGCTTTTAAGGAGTCCGTTTTTAAGTGCCATGTACGGTCCGGCCAAGGCAGCAAAAATCATGGATAAGCCTGTCCACTCTGTCTGCAGGTATCCTCGATCATAAAGTACACCTATTACAATAAGTGCAACAATAATAATTGCAATTGTAATCCACCAACGTTTGTTCATGACAAATTATTTATCTTCTTCAACATATTTTGCAAATACCCAACCTTCAACTTGTGTGCTTACTTTGTACCAACCATTGGATTCGTCAAGAATTTTTACTTTAGCTCCTTTGGCAAGGGGTTGTGCTACTTTATCTCCGTTGCGAGTGGGGGTTTTGCGAATATTCAATTTGCTGGCTGATATTCTGCCTTCTTCGGGGAGATCTAAACCGGTATTCTCAGCTCTGTCGTTTCCTAAGAGTTGCTTTCTGAGTCTGTCTAATGGGAAAGCCGGACCCGGGTCTGTCTTCCGGTTGGGGGCAATTTCTTCGTGTCCGAGGATGTGTTTTATTTTGTATTCATCCATAAACAATCGGCATAAGTCAGTTACGACGGCAATTTGCTCTTCCGTATATACATGCCAATATTTTGGTGTGGTTTGATTTCTGTGTATAGCTTTGATAACATCAGTAGGGTTGTATGCACTGCCAAACCACGAACGAAATACATTGCCGCTTTTTGTCAAGGGGCCGGAGTTTACAATTTCAATTCCCAAAGAGAATTTATTGAGACCTTTTCGTTTGCCCCAAGTACTTCTTCCGGCGTGCCACGCTTCTTCATTGAAATGAACCAATTGAGTAATTGAACCGTCTCGATCGACAATAACGTGTGCAGAAGCCCTTACCCTGGGGTTGGTTAATGTGTTTAATGCCGGTTTAAACGGGCCGGCCGTATAATGTACAATCGCTGTATCGGGTAAACCTGAGTCGTATTTGCCACTGTGGTTTTTTGACCAAACCGCTTTTTTTACATTTTTTCCTAAAAGAACATGATCTTTAATTTCCATAATGAATAGGGGTATAGAATTAATTTTTATCAAAATTAGCTTATTTTATGCTAAAACAAAAACATTTTGATATTTTTTTATATTTCAAACTCAATTATTCCAAAACTTTCAATAGAAAACAGTATAAAATATTGATTGAATAGATATTGTAATGATAAATTTAAAAAATAAAACAGCCCAAATTTTGCGATCATCATTTTTTGCAGAAAAAGGTTATAGTTTAGAATAGAGGTACTACTTTCAAATATGGTGATTATAAGTCTTTTATAAGATAATATTCAAATTTTCGGAGGTTAAGCATATTGTTTGAAAAATAACATGCTTAACCTCCGGAAAAACAAAGTCATTTTAAACTAAAGCCCGGAAAAACAATCAATAGGTTAACATACAGACACTTTCATTGGGGTTATTAATTCCCGAATTATTCAAGTTAAAATAGTTGGCAGCCTGATATTGCCAGTCTTGAGACATGCGGAGGCCCTTCATAGCCTCTTTGTTTTTCTTCTATCAGTAGTAGCCCTTTTGATTTATCCGGATTTATAATTATACCCAAGGTCTTGATATCTATGATGAGATCTTCGGGGTATTGTTTGCTGAATATTTGTTTTGTTTCTTCTTCCTGCTTCAAAGAAATTGTTGCTTGAGACACCACATCAAAGCTAAAGTATTCGTGAGTCTTGTATTTTGTGTCTTGTTCAATGGTGTAGTTTTTACCGTTTAGCATCAAAGGAAATGCTGCAAAACCGCCTCCGGATTGGTAAATTTTATATTTGTTAAGGGTTTTTGAGAAAAGCTCCCTGTTGTTTTCCCAGGTTTGCTCGAGATTGCCTTCATACTGCTCATCTTCTGTGTCAATTTTCCATTCAAAAAGTTGTTCGTTTGATTCGGTATCATAAACTATAAAGTTGAAAAAATAAAATCCGGTGGCTTCATCGGCGGGTTCTTTGATATAGGCAACTTTCCCGTCATCAGACCATCCGATAAAGTAAAATTGGTCGTAAAGGCCGCGACTTGTTTCTTGTATGTAATTTGTTTTGTCGGGAATTGAATAAGTTTGTGTTTTAAATGGTTTTGGGTTGTTTTCGGGTGTTTCTTCTTCATTATCACAGGCGTGAAAAATGAATAATAAAAAAACTGTAGCCATTATGGATGTTAGAGCGACAATATTTGATCGGGTTGATATATTTTTCAGCATTTTTCCGGGTATTGATTATGATTTTCTTTCCAAAAGTATGATTTTCTTTACATTTTTCAAAATTTAATATATGCACGGAAAATTTATGTTTGCCGATTAGCATAGAGCGTTCCGGATTTTGTAATGATGAATTAAATCAATCCATTGATGTATGCATATATTAAAAAAACCGGATATAGTTTTCAAAATAACTTAAAAAAGTGTACATTTGAGCTCTGAAAATTAATAATACAAAAACACACTCATAATGAATTTACACGAATATCAAGGGAAAGAGACCTTAAAAAAATTTGGGGTAAGAATACAGGAAGGCATTACTGCCGACACTCCCGAAGAAGCCGTAGAAGCTGCCAAGCAATTAAAAGAAGAAACCGGAACAGAATGGTGGGTTATTAAAGCCCAAATTCATGCCGGAGGTCGAGGCAAAGGTGGTGGTGTAAAACTTGCAAAATCGCTTGATGAGGTAAAAGAAATTTCAGACAGCATTCTCGGAATGCAGTTGGTTACAAAACAAACGGGACCTGAAGGAAAAAAAGTAAATAAAATCTTGGTTGGTCAAGATGTTTACTATCCCGGCAAGAATGAACCGGAAGAATATTATATGAGTGTCCTTCTTAACCGTCAAACCGGAAGAAACATTATTATGTATTCTCCCGAAGGCGGAATGGATATAGAAACAGTAGCCGATAAAACGCCGGAAAAAATATTTAAAGAAGAAATTGATCCCGGAACCGGGATTTTGCCTTTTCAAGCCCGTAAAATTGCATTTAATTTCGGACTTGAAGGAACAGCATTCAAAGAAATGGTAAAGTTTGTAACCGCTTTATATAAAGCCTATATCGGTACAGATTCTTCAATGTTTGAAATTAATCCGGTATTGAAAACTTCCGATGATAAAATTTTAGCGGTTGATTCAAAAGTAAATATTGATGATAATGCACTTTTCAGAAGAAAAGAAATGGCTGCCATGCGTGATTTAACTGAGGAAGATCCGGCAGAAGTTGAAGCCGGAAAGTTTGATTTGAATTTTATTAAACTTGACGGAAACGTTGGGTGTATGGTGAATGGAGCGGGCTTGGCCATGGCAACCATGGATATTATAAAAATGTCGGGTGGTTCTCCTGCTAACTTTCTTGATGTTGGTGGTTCGGCAAACGCCGAGACTGTTGAAGCCGGATTCAGAATTATACTCAGAGATGAAGGGGTAGATACTATTTTATTAAATATATTTGGCGGAATTGTGCGTTGCGACCGTGTAGCACAGGGCGTTGTTGATGCCTACAAGTCAATTGGTGATATTTCGGTACCTGTTATTGTACGACTTCAAGGAACGAATGCCGAAGAGGGTGCAAAATTAATAGATGAATCAGGATTAAAAGTTCATTCAGCCATTAGCTTGCAAGAAGCTTCGGATTTGGTTGAGAAATTAGTCTGATAGAATTTGAATAGTACCTAAATTTAGGTAGTATAGAATAAGGCTCGGCACTTGTGTCGAGCTTTTTTTATGGGGCTTATCTTAACTCAAAATTTTTGCCCAAGTATTTTTCTCTCACTTCCGGATTGGAGGCTAAATCTTCTGCCGACCCTTTTTCCAGAATTCGTCCTTCATATAAAAGGTACGAGCGGTCGGTAATATTTAGGGTTTCGTGTACATTGTGATCGGTAATAAGTACGCCGATGTTTTTCTCTTTGAGTTTTCTGACAATATCTTGAATATCTTCAACGGCAATGGGGTCTACGCCGGCAAAGGGTTCGTCAAGCAGAATAAAACCGGGATCAATAGCCAAAGCACGGGCAATTTCGGTTCGTCGTCGTTCTCCTCCCGAAAGTTGTATCCCCTTGCTTTTTCGGATATGATTTAAGCCAAACTCTTCCAAAAGTTTTTCTGTGCGGGTTCTTTGTTCTTTTTTCGATAACTTGGTCATTTCGAGTACACTCAGGATGTTTTGTTCCACAGTCATTTTACGAAAAACAGAGGCTTCCTGAGGCAGATAGCCGATACCCAGTTTTGCTCTTTTGTACATGGGCAGGCCGGTTATTTTTTTGGAATCCAGATAAACCGTTCCGAAATAGGGACGAATCAGCCCGACAATCATATAAAATGTTGTGGTTTTTCCGGCTCCGTTCGGGCCGAGCAGGCCAACAATTTCACCTTGATTCACCTCCAGTGAAATTCCTTTGACAACCGTTCTTTTTCCGTATTTTTTTACAACATTGTCTGCTCTTAGTCGCATGTATCTGTTTTATTGCTCGTTATAGCCTTGTGTTTTGTTAAGTAGTGTCTGAACGGAAATACCCAAAATTAGAAATGTTTTTTTTTGCGATATTTTTATTTTTTTTAATTCGCTGATACAGTGGCATCACCAAATTTAAAAAAATAAAAATCTCATCAAAAAAAACTCATTTCGTAAAATTCGTCTATTTCCGTTCAGACACTAAGTAAAGAACGAGTTTGGTTTAAAAAGTATGTTTTATTTTAGCAAAACAAGCTATGTGTTAAATTATCAGAGTTATAAGTTATTTTAAAATTAACTTAAAACTCTTATTTTTAGCACTTTAACTTTGTAAGTTTTCAACTTAATAACTTTTTAAACTAAGCTCATTCAATACTTGTAATGCCAAAGATACGGATTTGAAATGTATTGGTCAAATATCAAATGCTTTTTGACCGGCAAAAGATTGTCAAATTACCAAGTAAGTTTTTCTCCATGAAGAAAAGCTGCAATCCCTTTTTTGCAATCCGGGGTTTTACGTGCGTTTGCATTCAAGTTTGACGCAAAATCTACGGCTTCTTTAATCGGTTTCGATTGTACTTCGGAAATCAGATGTTTTGTAAGCGTCAAGGAATCCTGTGAGGCTTTACGTGCCAGTTTAAGGGCAAAGGTTTTGGTGTGTTCTTCAATTTTCGCTTCGGGAACTATTCTATTGAATATACCCATATCTCGGGCTTCACCGGCTGTTATAATATTCCCGGTAAGCAATAATTCTTTGGCTTTGGTTTCGCCGATTTTTCTAATCAGAAAAATGCTGACTATTGCCGGAATAAATCCAATGGCGACTTCCGTATAACCGTATTTGGCCTCGGGAACCGAAAATATAAAATCGCAAACCGTTGCCAAACCCGCACCTCCGGCTATGGCATGCCCTTCAATTTGGGCTATGATAATTTTTTTCGACAAGTAGATACTTTGATATAATTCGGCCAAGTTTTTGGAGTCGGCCAGATTTTCTTCATCACTAAAAGTTTGCATATTCTTCAATACCGACAGGTCGGCACCGGCACAAAAAGCCTTGCCTTCTCCTTTCAGTATGATCACTTTTACATTGGTGTCATTCTCTGCTTTCTTGATTAGAGTTTTCAATTCATCAACCAACTCCGGGTTTAGTGCGTTTCGCTTTTCGGGACGGTTGAGACTAATGTATGCTATCCGCTCTTCGAATGAATATTTTGTATATTTCATGGATTGTGTGTTTTTATTTTAGTAAGGAGTCCGGTCTCGTATGTTTTATTTTAGTAAAAGGTACTACCCTTATTTTAGTGGTTAAATATTTATATTATACAAAACACTGTTTAAATATAGTTCTAAATGTATTTGAAATATTGTTTAAATATTGCTTTTTTTTGATTGATGCAGTATAGTTGCTTAGCATATAAATATCCTTTACCAACTCTTTTGAAAGCAGATAAATTTCCAAATTCTGAAAATTAAAATACAACATATAAACGATATTTCAACTACATATAAACAAATTGCAAGTTATCATTAAATTTGTGGCAGAACCCGGTAAAATAAGTTATGTGCATAATTACCAGAGTTTTATGAATTATTTTACAATTAACTTAAAGCTCTTATTTTCAGCGTTTTAACTTTATAAACTTTCAACGTTATAACTTTTTAAACTAAACTCAGTAACCATTAGATTTTATTGACTGACGGCCCATGCCGGCATTTCCGTAAAATTAATATTAAAAATATGGGGTGCCCAAAAATATACCGCAAGGGCAACAATAATAACTCCGATAAAATTTAACAGAACACCGGTGCGAACCATCTCTCGTATCTCCAATTTTTTTGTACCGAATACAACCGCATTGGGCGGTGTAGCCACAGGAAGCATAAATGCCAAGGAGGCAGCCACGGTAGCCGGCAGCATAAAAATAAGCGGATTTATACCCGTAGAAATACCGATGCCTGCAAGTATCGGCAAAAACATTTCTGTAGAAGCCGTGTTTGAAGTCAGCTCGGTTAAGAATGACATGAACAGGGCAACGATAAGTACAACGATAAAGAGAGGAAAGTCTGAAATAAACTTCATTTGGTCGCCCAGCCAAACAGCCAAGCCCGATTCCGTAAAGCCTTGAGCCAGAGCAAAACCTCCGCCGAACAGCAATACAATATTCCATGGCAAGGATGTAATGGCTTTTGCATCTAAAAGGTTTCCCGGTTTGTTTTTTGAGGGTATGATAAACAGCAGTAATGCAGCTAAAATAGCTACCGTGCCGTCATTAATCAATTCGGGATGGTTGAGCCAAGCCGACCAACCCGGAATGCTGAAACTGTCGGTGGTGAATCCGCTCCGGCTAATCCACATTAAAGCCAGGGTACTGAATGTAATACCGACAACTTTTTCTTCAAAGTTAATTGGACCTAATTTTTGTAATTCCTCACGAAAAAGTGTGGTGCTTCCTTCAATTGTTTTAACGGCGGGTTTGTATTTAAGGTAGAGTACAAGCCAGACTGCAATAATCATAATAATAGAAATGGGCAGTGCGAAAAGTACCCATGAACTGAAAGATATTTCGGGTGCTGCCGGAAAAATAATATTGAAAATTCTTGCAAACGATAAATTCGGCGGTGTGCCGATTAGTGTTGAAATACCGCCGGCAGAAGCGGAGTACGCAATGCCCAACAGTAAACTGTAGGTTACTTTCTTGACATCTCGGGGGGGCAAAAAATCGTTCAGTTTGATGATAACTGATAAGACTACGGGAATCATCATCATGGCGGTTGCCGTATTTGACATCCAAGCGGACAGGAAAGCCGTGGCAAACATAAACCCGAATAATATTTGCCCGAATCCGGAGCCGGTTATCAGCAGTATTCGTAAAGCAATGCGTTTGTGCAAGCCGTGTTTTTCCATGGCACCGGCCATCAAAAAGCCTCCCAGAAATAAAAAGATTATATGATTAAAATAGACCGAGGAAACAGCCTTCCCGTCCATGATTCCTAAAAAGGGAAAAAGAACAACAGGAAGTAATGCTGTAACAGATATTGGTATGGCTTCAGTAATCCACCATACAGCCATGAGAATTCCCGTGGCCAAGGTTGCCGTTATTTCCGGCTTATCGGGGGAAATGTTCGAAAAAAATAATGTCAGAAGAAATCCGGCAATTCCTGAGAAAAGTCCCAACTGTTTGATATGTCTTTGAGAAAGCAGGTTCTTCCGCATGGTTGAAATCTTTATTCCGGTTTAAGCCCTGAAAGAAATGTTTGGGCCGGTTTACTCAGCTCTTTAGAATTTAGTATTACCACAAGTTCAAATTGCATATGTTTGTTTACAAGTACTTTATGATAAACGATCATGTCCTTTCCGGGCAGTTCCATTACGGTATTTAAGCCGATATAATTTCCGTAGGTAATCTCTTCTTTAGATAATATCCGACCGTGTGCCACTTCGGTAAATCCGTCCAAAGTAACCGATGCCAAATGTTTTCTTTCATTTTTCTTAAAACTTTTATTATGGCGGGTTTCCGTATATAAATAGATATCTTGGTCTGCGGAAGATTTGAGTGTTTTTTGATTGGCTTCCGAATTTTTCAAGAACCTTGTTTCATATTCATTCGGAAACTGTATGCTGAATTCATAAATTGAATCCGTATAAATAAATGGTTTCTTTTCGGGATTTTGTGCCGAAAGGTTCAACAACAGACCATGTAAAAGGAAAATTAGTACCGCTTCTTTCATCATTTTTATTTTATATGATTTTCTAAAGGTAGCTATTTTTTTTTTAGTCTTGAAGATAGGGCTAAATATTATTTTGAGCTGCCGGACTTATTAAATTTACATTTTATATTTGTGTCTTTTGTTTATACTAAAGTTAGCCTGTAAGCGAACAACTCACGGAGAACACTTCAAATCGTCCGTTAGGACATTTGAACGTTTGGATTTCTCGGATATAAATAAGACGGCATAAACAATCGGGCTGTAAACATTTCATATTTCCTATTCTTCTACAAAAGTAAAATAAAACATACATTTTGTAAATAAAGTTGTATATCCAAAAATAAATGTCTAATTTTGAACATGTTAAACCCCTAAAATACAAAAAATGAACCCATTTGTATATAACAGTCCGGTGCGAGGAAAGGATTTCTTTAATCGGGAGTCGCCTGTGGAAAAGATTTTGAAAGAGACAGTTTCAGGCAAAACCCAAGGAAATGTTTGGATTACCGGCGAACGACAAATTGGAAAAACCTCCTTACTCAGGCATATTCAGAGTTTTAATGAAACCAACAAGCAAACAGTCGTTCCGTACGGCAGCAAGCAGAAAATGGATGTAGCTTTTATTTTTGTCAATGTTCAAGGTTGCCATACGGAAGATGAATTTTTCAATTCATTGTGGCAAGGGATGAAAGATTTTTTTGATTTTAAGATTAAGAAAACCACAAGAGCCTACAATAATTTTATTAATGGACTGAAAGAAGTTTACAACAAAAGGAAACATTACGTTGTATTTCTAATTGATGAGTTTGATGCGTTTATAGAAACCTTATCTTCCAAGGAAAATCCTCAAACTTCCAAGTTTTTGGCTAAATTGAGTTCTTTACTTCAAGAAGTGGACGAGATAAAGCATGATTCCAAAATATTTAGTTGCGTTTTTACGGCAAATCATGATATTACTGAAATGCTGAACGAAAATTATATTGATATTCGCGGCTCGGGTCTTATTGTAGAGGCCATAACTTTAAAGTGGTTTACCAAAGCACAAACCAAGCAATTGGCTAAGAAGTATTTGGTAGACAATGATTTACATTTCTCAAACAGTGAGCTGGACTTGTGTTTTTCGGCTACCCACGGCTATCCCTATTTTACGCAGAAAATGCTTTCTTTGATGTACGATACAAGGAAAAAAATTGACAGTCCTAAATTATTTGCCCAAACGGTAAAAGAAGAGTTTGCTGTTATGTTTAAAGAAACCATTGAGGACTGGGGCGGAGATAATATCCCGACCAGAACATTGAAGCGATTGAGAGAAATGGCCAAGAGTATGGATATTGGGCAACATGCCTCCAAACTAATTTATAAGTCAATTGAGCTATATTTGAGAGCCAAAATGGTACATGCATAATGATGGCAAAAACCTACACCGAAAATCCTTTTGTAACCGGTCAACCCGCCAGAGGCGATGACTTTGTAGGGCGTGTACGGTTGTTAAATCATATTGGTCGGTTTATTGAGAATGAGCATTCGGTAAATTTTGCATTAATAGGGAAAAGACGTAGCGGGAAAACCTCCTTGCTGAAAAAAATTCAAGATACCCGTAAATCTCCCGAATTGTTGGTTTTGTACTTTAATATGCAAAAGTATGTGGATTCTTCCATGGACACTTTGTTATCGGAAATTAAGCGACGCTTAATGAGATATTCCGGTATGCCCTCTGCTTCAACGGATACGAAAAGCTTTGAAGAATTTTTGAACTCAGCTTTTCAGTATCCGGTGCGGCGAGTTTTACTTTTGTTTGATGAGTTTGATGTTATTTGTTCAGATCAAGCCGAAGATAATAGAAAGAATTCTGTACTTGCTGAATTTGTCGAGTATTGGACTGCATTGACTACCTATTGGGAAACAAAAAAAATACCTATTAAAAACATTTTTGCTTCTTCACGTGACTTTTTATATTCGGAGAGTCCGTGCTGTTATGATTTATTCAAAACTTGCTCAAAGGGTACGGTAACCCCACTGAGGCGGTCTTCGGTGGAACAAATTTTGGGAATGAGTCAAAATATGGAATTCAAGAATGATGCTGTTTTGGATGAATTTTATAAAGTTACGGCCGGAAACCCGTATTTTACTCAGGTGCTTGCACACACGCTGTATGAGAGCGATGAGGTAGGAGAGGGAAAAGCTGTGGGTAAACGTCTCTTGAGGCGATCCACTAAGGAGGCTCTGAAATCTTTTGGCTATGGTGCTGCCGTAATTTGGGGAGAATTGAAACCATTGCAGAAACTGGTTTTATACTTTATTTCTCGAATGATACGAGAAAAGACAGAACGTAATTGTTTGGAGATCACCCGAAAATTAATAAATTCATCGATTAGTCTTACCGAATTTGAAACTCAAAGAACCTTAAACGCACTGGTGAGGGAAAAGTTTTTATGTGAGTCCGATTCGGGAACCTATCGGTTTTGTTCTGTATTTTTTAGATCTTGGTTACAAAAATCGGTTAAACGAAGAGATCTGACTTCCGATTTCCGAAAATTGCGGTATGAGTATTTATAACATATAAGGGTGTAGTTTAAAAAGGTTAAAAGTTGAAAGTTTGGGCTATAGTTTAAAATGACGTTGTTTTTCCGGAGGTTGAGCGAAGCCGCAACGGGTTGCGTATACGAACAACCTCCGGGAATTTAAAAATCATCTTGTAAAATCTTTATAATCACCATATTCAAAATAGCACCTCTATTCTAAACTATAGCTAAAGTTTGTAATAAACGACTAATATAAATGCGGTTACAGACAATTTACCCTGCCGCATTACATTTCATATCTGCATCTGTGTGGTGTTTTTATCACACAGGATTTAGCCGGATACAAATTCCTGATAGGTGCAGAATATTAATTATTAAAACCTTATTGTCAAAACGCAATTTAATATGACGTTTGTCGTGTAAAGTTAATTATTTGATATTCAGCAGATTAGATGAAGTCGGTATATTTTAATAACTGCTTGAATATTAGGCAAATAATACTTTTAACTTTAAAACTTGAGTCCACTTCGAAAATACCATTTTTGGAAAATATTGTAATTACGAAAATAGTATTGTGTTAATAATAAGGACTTTAAAAACATGTAAATCCTGTCAAAAAAGACTTTTCGGAGTACACTCAAACTTTATACTTTTTATACTGAACTCTTCGATGTCAAGGTTTATTTTTTTCGTCGGTCGAACGCATACGACAAAGAGAATATATTTGAATACAACGCCCCCGATAAATTTCCGATATCGGTGAACGCATAATCAATTCTTATGTCATATAATTTTAGACCCACACCTATTGCCGGCAAGAAGGATAAGACTTCCTTATCAAAATCAGGTATCCGACTGAAATCACCGGCACCTACTCTCAAGAAAATCATATTTTTATAGCCCCCCTCGAAGCCGATGTGAGGCGAAACAGCCATTTGCTCGGTACTCAGAAGGGTATGTCGTTGTCCGTCAAAAGTCAAGTCGGTACCAATTTCCGTGAGAAGAGAAAAATTTTCGTTCAATTGAAATTTGCGGGCTATGCCGACATTCAATTGCGGCACCGAAAATTCGACGGTGTCAACCGGTATTTCGTTGCCGGTTTCTGCAAATACTTCTTCCAACGAAGAGCTGTCAAAGAACCAGGCGTTAAATGTTGAGGTTGCGTCTTTGAGCATGGCTCCGGCTTGCCAGTTTTTTCTTTTGTATTGAACGCCGGCATCAAATCCGAAACCGTAAGCATTGGCAAATTCACCCAAGTGCCGATAAATTATTTTGGCTTGTACACCATAAGATAATCCGCTGATTTTTGATTTTCGGGCGTAGGTCAATAAAAAGGCATAATCGGCTGAGGAGAAATACGATATGCGGTCGTAGTCCACATTGCCGTTGGCATCTATCAATTCCAACGTGTTCGGAATATTATCGGTACCCATTCTTATCATTGAGAATCCCAAAGCGGAGGAATCATTGAGTTTGTAGCCGAGAGCTGCAAAGTCGTACTTGCTTAAACCGGCAAAATATTCGGCATGCATGGCTCCCACATTAAAATCGGAAGTCATGGCTTGCAAACCGGCAGGGTTCCAATAGCTCGCCGTTTCGTCATTTACTCCGGCCGTGGTGCTGCCCGCCAGTCCTAACGCACGAGCCCCGGCTCCGACATTTAAGAAATCATTTCTGTAAATTCTTGTTTGCGAAAATGAAAAAAGGCTTAAGGATAATAGTACAGTAAGAAAATAATATTTCATTATTATTAAATTTATTAATAACTTGTTTTTTTAAAAGGGTGTAATACAGTTAAAAAGAATCAGAATTTTGTATTTTATTCATTCAAAATTGTAAA
>JAYEIA010000335.1:0-4954 GCA_034659855.1 Bacteroidota bacterium | reverse complement strand
ATTATACAATACAGTGGCATGAAAATCGGTGCGATTCAAACTATTTGCATCCGCCAATACCGAGCCTTTATGCAAGGGGATTAATAAATCATTGGAAAAGCCGGTGCTGTTGTAGGCAAACACCCGTATGTGCACCCTTTTCCGGTAATCGGAGTTTGTGGGAAATGCACAAGTGTATTCATTTCCGGTTTGCTTAACGGCTTCATCGGGCATCAAAAAATTATCAAAAAAGACAAATACCTCTTCGGCACTGTTTTTACATTCAAAAGTAATTGAATGCTTATCATAGACTTTGGTTTCTAATATTGGTTTTTGACTGTTATCTTTTGCCAATTTTAATACCGAGTTGTAGCCGCCCATACCGTTGCTTACAGAGTCCGGATTTGAAGGATCTAAAATTTCCTCTCCGTCGGCAACAAAAATATATTGATAATTGCCCGGTTCAACAGAAACCTCCACGTTCCAAATCCCGCCTTGTAATAACAAGGGCGTACTTTCGGGGTTCCAGGCATTCATTTCGCCTTTCATTTGCACCTGTTTATAAACCTTATCCTCGGGATTAAATGTCAAAAGATGCTTAACCATTCCTTGTTTCTTGAGCAAGATACTTTGCTTTCCGGATTGGGTAAAAAATTGTAATACAGAAAGTTTCGGTAAGTTTTCTGATTTTGGGTTCAGTATAATACGGCTGCTGTCTTTTGAAAACGAAACGCTTAACTCTTCGGACACAGACAGGCTGTCAAAGGTTTGTTTCATCGGAAAATAATCTCGAAGAATTATTTCAGTTGTATCCGGTGATAACATGACCGGGCCGGCCAATCCTACAATAGCCGGCTTTTTGGGTAACCGAATATTTTGCACACGAGTACTATCTGTGCACGCCCCCAAAAAAACAATCAGTACTGCTGTTATAATTGCTAATTTTTTCATAATTTATTATATTAGTTTTTATAATTTGTAATAAGATTAAAACGCTATAAGATGATTTTTTGTCAATTTTTTATTTCAGAATATATAAATTCAGTATAATTATCGGTGCTTATTAATTTTGTTTCACTGTCGGGATATGCATTTATGAATGATTTTGATATTTTAACTTTTTTCTTAGGATTTCGTTTAAATTCATAAGCGTACAATTTTCCGTCTCTTTCTTCTATATAATCAATTTCTTGTTGTGTGCGTGTTCTCCAAAAATATTTATTTAAGAATACATTATTATAATGTGTATATTTCATTCTTTCACATATTAAAAAATTTTCCCATAAAGCGCCTGTGTCATTTCTCAACTCTATGCTTTTGAAATTATTTATAACTGCATTTCTTATTCCGTTATCATAAAAATATATTTTTTTGCTTTTTTTAAGTTCATTTCGCAAATTGCGACTATATGAATTTAGCCGAAATACAATAAAAGCCTTTTCTAACAAATAAATATATCGCTCAACAGTTTCATTGTCTAAGCCGGCTGAATTTGCTAACTCATTATACGATATTTGACTTCCTATCTGATATGCCAAAAGTTGAATAAGCCGTTCAAGTTTTTCGGGACGTTTTAAATTTTCCCAAGTTAAAATATCTTTATATAAGTAACTGTCAGATAATTGTTTCAGTATAATTTTTGCTTCGCTTGGATTTGTAACAACATCAGGATAATATCCATAAATTAAACGATGATTAAGCAAGCGTTTTTCTTCGATAATATCTGTATTATTTGCTTGTTCAGCAAAAGAAATTGGGAATAAAAAGTATTCATATTTCCTGCCTGTAAGGGGCTCGTTTATTTTATTTGAGAGTTCAAGGGCAGATGATCCTGAAACTATTAATTGTACTTCCGGTATTTTATCGGTAATTAGTTTTAAAGTTAAACCTATGTTTTTAATTCTTTGTGCTTCGTCTATAATGACAATCTTATTATTACCTATAAGTGATTTGAGTAAAGCTGAATTTACATTTGAAAGTTGTTTCCTTATATCCGGTTCATCTCCATCGAGCCAAATTTGTTTTTCACCAATTTCATTACAAATATTCTGCATTAAAGTTGTTTTACCACTTTGACGCGGACCAATTATTATAATAGCCTTTTTTTTAAAAAGCTGCCGAATAATTATATTTTTTAATTGTCTTTGTATCATTTGTTTTTTTACAAATATAAACATTTTGCGGTTTAAACCGTAAAATAGCATAACATTTTGCGGTTTAAATCGCAAAATGTTATGTTTTTGTGATATTTACAATAATTTTAGTAGTACTACCCTTATTTTAATGGTTAAAACAAAACACTGTTTAAATATAGTTATACTTTAAATGGTTTAATTATTTAATGATACAATGATACAATACCTTGCTATTCAACAAATACACTTTTTGTAAAAGTCAAATTATTAACCGTTTCAGACTTCGTCTGTTTTAATATAAAAAAATGGACATTGTATATAATTGTAAGTGCCTGAATACCCGATAAATAAAATTTGAAACAAATTCACAGCTATTACTATCCACCTCACTATAAGATGCTTGGGTTCTCTGCAAATAATGCCTGTGCCCAATTATATCGCAAAATCATATAGCAACCTTTATATTAAAGGAATTCAGCTATTTAAATATTAAAACAGACGAAATCTGCGTTTAAAGTATAACTTATAAATATCCTTTACCCACTCTTTTGAAAGTTGATAAATTTCCAACTTCTGAAAATTAAAATACAATATATTGTATCATTATATCATTAAATAATTAAATCATTCAAAGTATACTACATATAAACAAACTCCAAGTTATCATTAAATTCGTGTTAGAACCATTTTATTTATTCAAAACGTCACCCGCTTTTATTACTACGGATTCATTATAAATAAAAAGTTCAATATCTTCATCACTTTTATTGCTTATAAGTACTTTACTTTCTGATATTTTAATATTCAACAAAATGCTTCTAAACCTAATTTGAAATGAAAACGACTTCCACTGTTTTGGCAAAAACGGGTTGAACGATAATTTGTCCTCTTTAATTCTCATTCCGCCGAAACCCTGAATTACAGACATCCAAGTGCCGCCCATGCTGGTAATATGCAGACCGTCTTCTGTATCGTTGTTGTAATCGTCTAAATCGAGGCGTGCAGCATTCAGGTAAAACTCATAAGCACGTTCTTTGTCGCCGAGTTTTGCCGCAAGTATGGAATGCACGCAGGACGAAAGCGATGATTCATGAACAGTAAGCGGCTCATAAAAATCATAATTTCGGCGAATGGTATCTGTATCGTAATTTTCTTCAAAGAAATAAAGTCCCTGCAAAACATCTGCTTGTTTTATGTAGCATGAGCGTAAGATTCTGTCCCAAGACCAATGTTCGTGAATTGGTAATTCGGTATGCGAAATTTTATCCTTGGCCTCTAAAACTTTATCAAGGAAACCGTCTTGTTGCAGAAATACTTTCCTTTTTTCATCATAAGGATAGTACATATTATCAGAAATATCTTTCCATTTAGAAAGTTCTTGTTCAGAATTAAGATTTGCTTTTTGGCATATTTTATTATATCCTTCTCTGTCATCTTTTTTCAATTTCTCAAGAGCCTGCCGCGTATAATCAAGCACCCAACAAGCTATCGTATTGGTGTACCAATTATTATGAACATTATTCTCGTACTCATTAGGCCCTGTAACTCCAAGCATTACATATTGTTGCTTTTGTTCGGAGAAATTGATTCGTTGTGCCCAAAACCGTGAAATTGCTATCAACACTTCCAGTCCGTAGTCATAAAGATAGGATTGGTCTCCTGTATATTTCGTATAATTATATATGGCATAGGCAATAGCTCCGTTCCGATGAATTTCTTCAAATGTTATTTCCCATTCGTTATGGCACTCCTCGCCGTTCATGGTAACCATAGGATATAAGGCCGCACCGTTTTCGAAACCTAACTTTTCGGCATTTTCAATAGCTTTTTCAAGATGTTTATATCTGTACATCAACAGATTACGAGCAACTTTTTGATTTGCCGTACTTAAATAAAACGGCAACATGTAGGCTTCGGTGTCCCAGTATGTACTTCCGCCGTATTTCTCGCCGGTTAGCCCTTTCGGTCCTATATTTAATCGCTCATCGGCTCCGGTATAGGTCTGGTTCATTTGAAAAATATTGTAACGGATACCCTGCTGTGCAGCAACATCCCCTTCTACAACAATATCGCTGTCTTTCCACTTCTCAATCCAAGCGGCATATTGCTCCTTCTTTAATTCGGAATAGCTTTTTTCTTTGGCATAATCCAATACTTGGAACGCTCTCTGTACCAGGTTTTCATTGTCATGATATAAGGAAGAAATAATTGCACCGTATTTTACAATAACTGTTTCCTTTCCTTTTTTTACCGGTAATCGAAATTTTGTTCCCGCATAATTGGAGTTTTCAATTCGTTCGATTTTTTCGGCTTCTATTTTGTCATTATTAAACGTAAAATTTGTTTCAATGCCCGTGCAAACTCTAAATTTTGTTTTCTTGGTTTCGGCAATAACATAAGGCTTTACGGAAGCCGATTTTTCAATTTCAACCCAAAATTTTTCTTCATAATTGGAATCCTGATTCATAATATCCGCATCCACATCCGACAACACCTCAATAGTTCCGTCAAAATTCATCGGTTTTACTGAATATTTAATCACTCCCAGTTCATCATTTACAATACTTAAAAACCGCTTAGAAGAAATTTGAACAATCTTACCGCTTGCCAATTCTGCGATATATCGCTTTCTGAAATACCCGTGCTGCATATTCAGAACTCGCTTAAAATTAGTTATTTTGCATTTTGCCGGATCCAGTTTTTCACCGTCAATAGTTATTTTTATTCCTATCCAGTTGGGGGCATTTAATACTTTGGCAAAATATTCGGGATACCCATTCTTCCACCAGCCCACTCTGGTTTTGTCCGGATAATAAATACCGGAAATATAATTGCCTTGC
>JAYEIA010000334.1:0-21256 GCA_034659855.1 Bacteroidota bacterium | reverse complement strand
ATAGTGTTTAAATCCAAATTTTCAACAATATTTGGATTTATTGTTTTTGATATAAATTCTTTAACTCCGTTTTTGTTAGAAAACAAGCTTTTAAAAAATCTATCATGTGTATTTATTATTCTATTATTCACTCTTTTAAACTTTATTTATAATTCAAATACAAATATACAACATTTTCAATTCTGTTTCAAGTTTGGATTAAAAATCAATGTTAAAAAGTCTAAATCTATTGGCTGTATTTAAGTACGATGTTGGCGAGGTTATGTTTGCAATAAACTAATGCCACTTAATATTGTTAATTTAACAGTCGTACAACTGCTGTTCTGTGCTTTGTTTTAAACACTTCAGTTTCGCCTGCCTGATTTATAAGCGACGTGGGGGCTTTTAATCGCAAAATTCTCTTTTGGCGGTGTAAATAACATGGCAATTAAATCAGGTCTCAACATTTTATTACAGAAAAATATTTTCGAATATTACAAGTTTCCCCCTAAAAAAAAGCTGCCTTAGGCAGCTTCATATAGTACTGATTAATTCTTAGAAATACGTCGTTAATGCACCGTATATTAGTAATACCATACCTAAAACAATGACAATTTTGCCTAATATCTCTATCAAAATATAAAGAAACAATCCGCCAAGCATAATGATTGCACCAATAGCCATCATTCCCAACATAACTTCTCCGGGATGATTCTTAACAAACTTCTTGACTTTACGCAACAGTTTTCTTTTCTGAAAGAAGTTCAGCTCTTCTGTTTGCTCTGATTTATACGTATGTATCGGTGACTGTTGCTGCTCACCCAATTGTACAGATTTTTGCTGCTTGTCGGCAGTCTTTTGTTCCTTGTTTGCTTGTCCGTCGGCCGCATAGGCACCAAAGGCAATAAAAAGCACCGCACTGAACACAAATAAAATTTTCCTCATAACGAATTAATTTTTAATGGTTTAATAGATATCTAATAATAAAACATAGTCTGTTTTTCGACATCTAATATATAACTTTTTTTAGAAAACAGCGACATCTATTTTTTTTATACCTTTTTTGAATTGTATAATTAACCTCGCCGGTTATCCTTCCAAAAGGGCTTTGGCATTTCCCACGGCAGCATCGGTAATAGCTTCTCCGCTAAGCATTTTTGCTATTTCATTGATGCGTTCGTTATGATTAAGCAAACGGACATTGGTAAAGGTTGTAGAATTTGTTTCCTGCTTAAAGACGATATAATGCGTTTGGGCTTTGGCTGCTATTTGCGGCAAATGTGTAATATCTACAACTTGTATATTCTCCGCCATTTCTTTCATAATAAGTCCGGTTTTATCGGCAATATCACCGGAAATTCCGGTATCAATCTCATCAAAAATAATGGTCGGCAAATTTACTGATTTTGCTGTTACCGCTTTCAAACTTAACATCAATCGGGAGATTTCTCCGCCGGAGGCAATTTTAGAAATCTCATCAGGAGCAACGTTTTTATTGCCCGAAAATAGGAAAGAGACTTCATCCTTTCCGGTTTCTCCAAAATTATCTTTTTGACTGATGTCAATTCTAAATTCACTATTCGGCATTCCTAAGCGAATAAGTAATTTTTTTATTTCCGATTCGAATGGTCCTTTTACACGCTTTCGATTCTTGGTCAGTTTATCGGCAAACGTTTTTAATTCAGTCTGTTCCTGCAACAATTTATTTTCAAGGTCTTTTATCGTTCGGTCATAAGACGAGATATCAGAAATTTTTTCATCCAATTCTTCTTTTATCTGCAACAATTCTTCAATGGTGCTTACTCGGTATTTTTTCTCCAAGCCGTATATCACATCCAGTCGGTTCTGCACTTCTTCGGCCTCGGCCTGACTGTATTCCACATCTTCCGTTTTTATTTCTGTTTCCGAAGAAATATCTTGCAAATCAATCAGAGCACTTTTTATACGTGCTTTATAATCGGCGGCTTCCGGTAAATATTTCTCTACTCGAGTCAATAAGTCAACGGCTTGTTGCAAATTGTCGGAAACATTAAACTCATTGTCCGTAAGTAATTGAGTAATTTGACTGTAAACAGACTTAATTTCTGCTGAATTTGTTATTAATTCTCTACGATTTTCCAATACTTCCTTTTCGCCGGACTTTAAATCGGCTTGGTCTAATTCGTCAAACCGAAATTGATAATAATCTTGTTCCGTGCGTTCTTCTTCGGCCTCCTTTTTGAGGGCCTCCAATTGTTTCATTGTATTCCTATAATTACTGTATGTCTCTCCAAATTTCTCGGTATCTGCAAGTAATCCGGCATACGCATTGAGAGCATACAACTGAAAGGTACGGTTGCGAAGTTCCAAATTGTGATGTTGCGAATGGATATCGGTAAGCGAGTCGCCCAATTCTTTCATCAGACTCAACTTCACGGGGGTGTCATTAATAAAAGCCCGAGAACGACCTTGCGGAGAAATCTCCCGCCGCAGTATCGCCGTGTCGAAATAGTCCAAGCCATTATTCTCAAAAAAACCATTCAGCTTAAATTTACTGATGTCATATTCGCTTTCTACAATGCATTTTTCTTCCGTATTTTTAAGTGCCGAGGTATCGGCTCTATTTCCCAGAACTAACGACAAAGCCCCGAGTAATATAGATTTACCGGCTCCGGTTTCTCCGGTAATGACCGAAAATCCGGAGTTAAAATCAATAACCAAAGATTCTATTAAAGCAAAGTTTTTTACGGATAATTTTTTTAACACAAAAAGAAAATTTTCTTTTAAATCTAATTGAACAGGTAAAGATAATAAATTTTCAGAAAGTCCGGCAAATCAGCTCTCAATTTTAATGCCCAAAACTCAGGATGCAAAAATTTCGGTATAAATTTCCAGCGTTTTCAGTTTTCCGGGCTTTCCCAGATGATAATTAAAATAATCGATAAAGGCCTGATTTATACTGCTTCGTTCAGACTTTGTAATATCTGTATCAGCAAAGTCGGATAAAGCGATTGAAATAAATTGATGAAATTTTTGAGCAGCCTCACCGGCCAAGAAATTTTTATGTGTCGGACGACCAATAATAAACTTTCCGGATTCATAATCAAAAACCTTGTGCGTGTCGGAATAATTATTTTCGGGCATCAAGCCCAAAAATCGAGAATATTTTGCAAGAAAAGCGGGCGTATAATTTGAAATCTTTGCTTCGGCATTATCCAGCAACTGAATGGCACTGACCAAAAAATCATACAACAAGCTGTCCGGCTCTTCTTCTTTTACCGTTTTGTCAATAAGCTCTGCCACAAGCTGACTCACCGCATTTTTTCGAATGTCGGCAGATAATGATAACAGATTAACCTCCGGGGATAATTCCTTAACGGTGTTCAAACTTCGATTGGGCTTGATGTACACCTCCATATCCAAGATAAATAAGGGCTGAAGGTAACGCTCGGCAATTCGTTTTTTCTTTGACTTACCACTGAAAACAATATAAGATTGCTTTCCGAATTCTCCGGTAAACACAGAAACAATTTTACTGTTGTCTCCGTATTTTATCCGTTTGAGAAGTATTCCTTTAATTTTATGCAGCATACTTTGGTTCTCGTGATTTTTAATACTTTAACCTAAAATGAGCGATTATGAACTTCGATAAGCACCAATCTTTTATTCACTAATTTTGAAATAATTTAATAAGGTGTTTATGAGGGCTTCGCCGTTGAGCCAAAAGACATTATAAAAAAACAAACCTCGAAATCGGATTTGTTTTTAACAGCAACGGTTTCGAGGCTTGTTTTGCAAACAACATGCTCAACCCCCAAAAGTTTTAATAATATATCTTTCATTATTAAATTGCAACGATATTAGTTTACAAAAAGAAGCTTGGTAACATGAGTTGCGGAAGCCTCTTGATTGGAACAAAATATAAGATACACCCCGGTACTTACTCGTTGATTATTCAAATCGGTTCCGTCCCAAACGGCTTGCCCGCCAAGAGCTGTAGTTTCATAAACCAATTGGCCCGAAACATCCGTAATTTTTACATTGGCATTGCTTACCAAACCAGTAACAATTATTTTTCCGTCATACTCCGGGCGAACCGGATTGGGGAAAACATAAACACTTTCAAAAATATCGCCGCCCTTTGTTGCTTCGGCTCTGTATGACAGCATACCCTTTGATGTGGCGACAAATACTCTCCCGGTTTCATGATCAATAGAAACATCTTTTATTGAATTTGATAACAACGGACTGTTTTCGGTATTGAAAGTATGTATTTGCTCTTTGCCGCCGGGAGATACCAAAAACAAACCGGAATTTAAAGTCCCTATCCATTTTCTGTTGGCTCCGTCGGTTTTAATACAAGTTACCGACTCAGTTTTAAGCAAGTACTGTTCCGATGTATCGGCACCTACGGTCGTAATTTGTATTCTGTCGGCATAAAACGATGATTCTAATGCATTTTCAGGACTGTAATATACGAAAATACCCTCTCGAGTACCTACCCATACCGTTCCGTCATTATCCTCTTCAATACAATTAACATTGTTTGAACTTTCAGTGCCATCTCTTGTTCGTGGAATAAAAAAGCTATGCTCATCATCCGCACCATCAGCCGGAGTATTGTTATGGTTAAAGACCAAAATTCCGCCGTCGCGCGGTGAGGGAATCCAAAAATTCCCGTCTGAGATTTTAGTTATTCCAATATATTTTGTGGAGGGCGAAACTCCCGAAAACCCATAACTGTACCATTCCCCGGAGGTGGTGAGTACCGAAATTGGTTTGGCGACGTTAGAATTTGTAACCCAAATATTGTCATTATCATCCATATGAATTCCTCCAATTCTTACCGACTGAAAATCAGGCAAAATGCTTTGAAGTGTACTGTTAGTCTCATCATAAATATTTACAATTTCTCCATTTTTTATTTCAAATAGGCCTTCGTTCCAGGAACCAATAAATAAGTGTTCTGCACCGGCATCAACAGGGGCTGCAGAGTAAAAATCATCATGATAGGTATAATTATTTGAATCATAGGTTTCATCAGAAAGATCATAGGTGAAGTAAGCGGCTTCATTATTTAGGTTTGTTTGCGATCCGTCTATCCAACCACCGGCAGTACCAATGAGTTTACGGTTTGTAATTTCCAATTTCCCCAATTCATTGGTTGAGGGGCCGTCCGGTGAATAGGTTTCATAATTTCCGGCCGACAATTCTTTTACCAGAGAATACTTAGAATCAGCAAAATACAGATTCCCGTCCAAGCCTTCAACGGCCCGGTTAATTTTAGAATTGACTGTCTCTGAATTTATGGAATATTGCGAAATCTGTCGAATATAATTACCGCCATGATCAAAAACAGACAGTTGCCCTCCGCCGGCAAAAAACAAATAGCTTTCTGACAAAGAAATACGCTCTGTCATAGAATTTTGAACCGAAAACTCATCCCAAGAAGATCCACTGTACGTATAGACAGTATTTGTACTCTCGGAGACCTTCACACTTACATATATCTGATTATTAACAGATTGTACGGCATTTACCGGCCCTGTTTCCGGCAGATTCACCGGTTCCCAATTGTTGAAATCGAAAAAATTGCCGGTGCTTATTAATGCCCTTTTCAAGCCTTCATTGGTTGCTGCATACAAGTAGTCATCAGTAAAAGTAACTTGATATACCGGAATAAAATTACCGGTTTCTCCGATATAGTAGGTATCAATAAATTCTCGATTTTGAAAATCAAACAATACAATTCCGAATCCGCAAGACAAATAAATGGTGTTTCCGTCAACCAAGAGATTGTATATTTGTTTATCTCCCGAGATTTGTTTACGTTTTATTTCCGAAAAATTCTCAACAACCCCATCCGAAATAATATCAATATTTGAATTTTCATAGATAACAATTACCTCATCAGTTTGAGGAATGGGATAAACCGAAAGTATATCGGCATCACTCAGGCCTGATACTTTTGTTTTAGTTTCAGAAATTGCTTCGAAATCATAAACAAAAATCCCTTGTTCAGACGCAACGTACATCAGATTATCAACCGTGCAAAGACTTTTTGCTTTTCCCCAAGAAAAATGAGATTTCCAATCGCCCACGGCATTTTGAGCAATTGCCAATTGTATAAAAAGCATAAAAACAAAAAAGAAAATGGTGTTTCTCATAATTTACTGATTAGATAAAAATTCGGTTAATTTTTTTACGGCTAACGCTCGGTGGCTAATGGTATTTTTCTCATCGGGCGAAAGTTGGGCGAAAGTTTTTGTGTAGCCTTCAGGAATAAACACAGGATCGTAACCAAAGCCGCTGTTACCACGGGGGGTTTCGGCAATTTTGCCCTGTGCAATGCCCTCAAATATGTACTCTTTATTTGAAAAAATCAAAGAGATAACAGTTTTGAATCGGGCATTTCTATGGCTTACTCCTTCCATAGCCTTGAGTAATTTTGCTACATTGTCCTTATCATTTTTTTGCTCGCCGGCATATCTTGCCGAATAAACTCCGGGATCTCCGTTCAAATACTCTACTTCAAGTCCGGTGTCATCTGCAAAACAGTCAATCGCCTTAATTTCAAAGATATAATTCGTTTTTTGAGAAGCATTTCCTTCAATGGTATTCTGTGTTTCGGGAATTTCGTTGTGAAAGTCTATATCATATAAACTCACTATATTATAGTTGTCTCCGAGAATCTTATCTACTTCCTTTATTTTATTTTTATTGTGCGTGGCAAATAAAATTTTTCTCATGGCTTGGGTTATACTTTAAATGATTTAATGATATAATGATACAATACCTTGCTGTTCAACGAATACACTCTTTGTAAAAGTCAAATTATTAACCGTTTGAAGTTTAGAATTTATGAAATTAATACTCCATTACAAACGTTGTAATTATAATTGTATTGTAACCCGGTATTTTGACAAATATATATATATGCGGTATAATTTGAAAAGAATACATGGAAACTTGAATGACTTTTTTTAAAAAAAATTCTTCGAGAAAGTAAAACATATCGAATCAGCGGACAGTAACCCGACATAATTCACTGATTACATGCCGAATATCTCTATACACTTATTACACACATCTGCCTGATTGATTTTTAACCCGAATTATTCATGAAAAATAAAGATTCCACATTTACTGAACTGATAATGAGCTAAGTAAATAAAAATAGCAATAACCCAAATTTAGGCTGATTTTTCAGCAAAGGTACATTTTTTCTTTTCCTGACACATCGTTGCAAACCCTTTGTAGTTCGTCAGCTGACGGACAACGGCAGGATTTGTCGCCTTGTTTCAGAAAAAGAAAAAACGTATGAATAATTCGGGTTAAATAACGAAAAAAAAGTACTCCGGAAAATTACCGGTATAATATTTGATTTTATACAAATAAGTGAATATTTATTAATACTGAGTCGGTATAAAAGCAGACTTCGTCTGTTTTGATATTTGTTTTTGGACAATTTAAACAAATTATTAGAGTAAATCAGTAAGTTACGCTTAAATCCGTACAATTATATCACACGGTGTGATAATTCATTAAAGCATAACTATATAGATAATAAAACAGACGAAGTCTGAAAAGACTATTAAAAATAAAAACTATTTTCAGTACATTTGAAAAATTAATATTTTAGAAATTAGAAAGAACTAAAGTTAAAGACATGAGGAAGCAACTATTTATTATTTCAGCACTATTACTATCTCCGTTATTTATGATAACTTCAAAAGGGCAGTCGGTCTTGAAACCTATACATGCCCATTGGATGGCATCGGGTTCAAATGTTTCTATTAGTAATGGGTACAACAGCGGTATTTCAAAACCCGGAAACTTAACATTCAAAATGTATTTTGATAAATCTACCTTAAAGAACTATCCGTCAGATAGATTAACATTTGAATTTATTTGGTTTCACTATTATGTAACTCAAAAAGAGTATATGGACTCCTATACTGTAAACTACAGCAGTTCAAATTTCACAAATGACAATAAATATGTGATTTCATCTACCCGAGAAAATATTATGAAAGGCTGGTGGGAAGTTCGAGTTAAAGCTAAATATGATAATAAACAGGTACAGTTGAATAATATTAAAAAATTTCAGATATACATCAAGTAACCCTTTCGGAATGTTCATAAAATCAAAAACTTCAAAATTTTAATGAGGTTTTTGATTTTTTTTTTGCAATTTTGTAGTTACCACAAAAAGATTGGGTTTCATGGAAAAAGATAAAAAAATAACAAAAAACACTTCCGGATCGGGAACAGCTTTTCTTACCGAGGCTGTCAGGAATTCCGAACTCCTTTTGGAATACGCAACAAAGAAAGGTCTTGACGTTAAACAAGATTGGATAGCTACGGTAATAAAAAGCGGAAGGGCATCAAGAGCAGACGACTGGACGACAGAATTAGAGATTGATTTTTGGCTGGTTTACAGAAATTTATCGGCTATAATACAACCGGTTACTATTGACAGTCTGCGTGCGACAAGAAAACGCCCCCTAAAAGAGACCAACTTTTTCAGACGCCGGCTGAATATTGAACAACGACAGGCCTCCTCCTCTCGCTCGGTAAGAAACTACCTGCTTTGGGCTTTGGTTTTTATTATTATTTTGCTCGTTGTCCAGGTATTCTCTCTCAAAGGAACCACCTTGCTCAATAATATACAAGCCAATAATAAAAGGATTGAAGAAGTAGAGCAACGCAAAAAAGAGCTTCGTTTGATTTTGAGTGCCGATGAAGATAATGAACGGGCAAAACTTGAACGCTATGCTCTGGAGAGCGAAAGAGAAAGGCTGAACGAAGAAATAAACAGCAGTATCAGTTTACTGGAGCCTTGGGTTGAATTTTTAAGAAATATATCCTCGCTGAGAAGTAAAAACAAACTTGAGGCAAATACTCAAAAGGAGACAGTAAAACAGCCAATTATGGGTGGTCCCGGCTTTGGTCCTCCCGGCGAAAGCAATGCAGAAGTTGTTATGAATGATAAAATCAGAATTATTCAAGAATCACAGAATTTCACCCAAATCATTCAATTATATATCCTCCCGTTGTTATACGGACTCATTGGCGGGTTTGTATTTGTGCTCAGAGGTTTGGCTTACGATATCAGGAACCAAGTTTTTTCGAGCTATTCAAATATTAAATACTCTCTGAGAATTCATCTTGGGGCGTTGGCCGGTATTATTGTCGGTTTACTTTGGGGCGATATTGAAAGTTCATCCATCACATTTTTGGAGTCGTTATCTACCGCAGCCATAGCGTTTATATCCGGATATGGAGTAGAGTATGTTTTTAACGGACTGGATAATTTAGCCGAAAATATTATTGGTAAACCCAAGACTGAAAGCTAAGCTGTAAATTTTTAATTGGTAATACGCAATACTTGTAATTGATTATTATACACAACCTTATAAAATTTAAGCGGAAACCCTGAAGGCCCTTTTGTTACGGCTCCGTCTATGAGCAATGAAAACTCAGAGCCGCAAGCAATCGAATCTACGGCAGTGTGTCTTTCGGCATCTACCGTAACAATTCCTATTTCCGGATCATGTGGGCAGGTTCTTTCAAAAGCCATAAATTCATCAAATGATTTTCGGTACAATATTATTCCGTTTACACCACCCGTAATATATTCATAGTTTCCCACAGCTTGCAAACTGTAAAAATCAGGATTATTGAGATCTATTTCAATATCTACAAAAACATCGGGGATAGGATTGTTATTGTTGTTCTTACACGAGAAAAATGAAAGTTGCAGTAATAAAATTGTTAGAAAAACGGTTCTTATATTGTGATTTTGCATGGTTTTGCATGGTTTTGGTAATACGTTTATATGTAATGACAAATTTAATGAAATTTAAAAACTATACTCTCATATTTTTTGTTTTTATTTCTTTGGGTGTCGGAAAAGTTATGGGGCAGGATAAAGACTCGACTCATGTAGCTTCTGATACATCCGAAGTCTCAGACTTGCAGAAGTTCAATGAAAAGAACTGGAAAAGTTATGAAACGGAAGAAGAACGCAACACGTTTTATAAAGATTGGAAAAAAAAGGATTCTGCTGAATTAGAAAAAAAAACAGAGCTAAAACCCAAGCACCGAAGAGTATTATCAAAAATATACAAAGACTTATCTTTTGCCGATAAAATCAGATATAAATGGGGCGAAAAAAAATTGCAGCGTAAATATAAACGCCTGTACAGGCAAGACAAAAACAGATTCAAAAAAACCATCCGTTGGAGCAGACCTGACAAGAACTACAGCAAATCAGAAATGAAGGGG
Organism: Bacteroidota bacterium; assembly: GCA_034659855.1. GTDB lineage: Bacteria > Bacteroidota > Bacteroidia > Bacteroidales > JAADGE01 > JAYEIA01. The sequence continues at coordinate 11,008 of JAYEIA010000334.1, read as the reverse complement.
CTTGAAAAAGAGCAAAAAATAAAATATCTTAAATTAAAAAATTCGTGGGACTCGAGAAAAGAAGCTTATCGGAAACAGAAAATCATGCATCGGTTCGATAAAAAAGAAAAAAGACTCAGAAAGCGGTATGCTCTCAGTCAGCATGAAAAAATTGTTCTAAACAAAGCACTCGGAAGATCTCTGGATGCTGAAGAAAAATCAACCTACCGAAGGGCGAGAAGAAAACAAATTGTTTTTACACGTAAACTTACCAAACTTCGCAAACGCAGACACTACCGATTACAAAATAAACAAACCAAAAAGCGTTTAAATAAAAAACCGTCAAAATTAAGGGACAGAGATTACTTTGTAAAAAAGAATCGAAAATTCAGAGAAGAACAAAACAGCAATTGACAAACTAACCCGAATAATTCGGGAATTAATAATAATCCCAATGAGAGCGTCTGTATATTAACGGTAACTGCCACCAAGCAAATGATATGGTTCTAATCTATTCACTTACTTATTGCATATAATTGAACAAAAAAAAGCGTGGGAACTGCAACTTATCCGCTTTTGAGGTTCTACCAAAACCCTACACACAAATAAGAACAGCCCACGCCGAAGGCACAGGCATTCGTCTTATTTCTTGTGTGTTTGGAAATTGGTAGATTTCAAAAGCAAGAAAATAAGCTAAACGCTTTTTATTTCAATATTTTGTATTTTAATCTGTATTCCTGTATTTATTATTTCGTTAATAAACGGATTAACTTTTTTAAAACTATCTTTATCGAAAATATGAGGTTCGATAATTGTTTCGTGTTTTTTCCGTAAAGTCATTAATTTTATTTCTGTTTCGAAAGAGTTTTTTATCTTATTTATAACAATAGCAAGGTCGATATCGCTGTTGGCATGATTATTTTCTTTTGCAAATGAACCAAATAAATATGCTGAATGAATATTTATTTTATTGATTATTAGTCTATTAATATAGTCATCTATTATTCTAAGAGCGTCTTTTTTATCCATTCTCTTGTTTTTTTGATTTCATTTATCCATTTTGTCGTAAATTCTGCGGTGCAAAGTTTATAAAATGCTTGTTTATAATCATCGTATCTTGCATTAATATTAAAACGTGAAATAGTATCAAATATTACAATTTGTTCTTGTGTTAAAGTGATTTCTGCTTTTTCAAGTATTCGTCTCAAATCATGTATGAAAGGCGGGAATTTATTTTGAGTTTTACATAAACTGCTTTTGATAATTTTTCAATAACAAGATGTCCAAGAAATAATGACCAGTGAAAATGTTTTGTTTTATATAAGTCCTCCATTGTCTCGAAATCTTTATCAGAACTTTCTATCCAATATTTTTTTATTTTTCCCGGATTAATTTCTTTTTCCTCCATTTTGTGGATTTTAATTTACGATGAAGTTAAGTTTATTTTTGTTAAGCAAAAATAAAAAAATCATAGCCTTTCTCAAATCTTTTTATGATAGTGTTTCGTAGTGAACCATATCAGATTAAATGTTTTTCTGCAAAAAATGATGATAGCCAAATTTGGTCTATTTTATTTTTTAAATTGCTCGTTACAATATCAATTCAATCAATATCTTATACTACTTTCTATTGAAAGTTTATAAATAGTTGAGACTAAACTGAAGCCCTGTCATAAGGAACTATAAAAAAGAATGTACTGCCTTCGCTTTGGTTCGACTTAAAATCAATCATACCTCCTATGAGTTCTACATAGGCTTTGGAAATAGGCAATCCCAAGCCTGTTCCTCCATAGTCTGTTGCTGAATGGTCTTCTTGTTTGTCAAACCGGTTAAAAATTTTATCGTGCTGTCCGGCATCAATGCCTATACCGGTATCCTTTACAAAAAATTCCAAATATGATTTCTTTCGCCTGACTCCGATTTCAATAAAGCCGTCGAATGTAAACTTTATTGAATTACTCACCAAGTGTTCCAAAACCTTAGAAATCTTTTCAAAATCACCGTATGCATAGGCTTTAGCATAATCCAATTCTTCAGAAATACGAAATTTCAGATGTTTTTGAGCAGATTTGGACTCAAAGGAATTATATACACGTTTAACAACTTGGTTTACATCGGCTTTAGAAATATTAATCGTTATTGAGCCTGATTCTATTTTTGACATCTCAACAATATTTTCAACGATTTCCAAAAGGCGACCAGTACTGACGTTTATATGGCCAAGATATTCTTTTTGCTCGGAGGCTGTTAAACCCGGGGTTTCCAAAATTTGCGAAAACCCTAAAATTCCATTCATCGGAGTTCTGATTTCATGAGAAAGGTTGGAAAGAAAGGAGGACTTTAAACGCTCACTTTCTTGGGCTTCGTGCTTGGCTACTTGATATTTTCTTTCAATTTCTTTCAGTGCCGACAAATTTACGTCCAATTGCTTCTTTTGCAGGTCATTTTTTTTATTTATCTCTCTTAGTTTCAAGCTTATTTTCTTCAATCGAGCTGTAAGGTACCCGTTAACTCCCCCTAACAATGCACCGGCAACAGCAAAATATATCAATTCAACGGTAAATAGCTCCGAACCTGACAATAGTTTTACAATAACAGCAATTAATAAAATAACAGCTGATCCAATTAAAGACGCATAGATATATTGAAGAACCGATTTTAGTTTCATATCACCGACAAATATAATAAAAAAATTAAAATTTCAGAGATCCCCGAGTTTTATCAAATTATCAGGTTATTGAATTTGATAAAAATTCTGTACATTTGCATTGCAAGAATACGGATGGTTTATCCTGAATAATTTATGAAAAATAATAAAATAGCTTTAAGTTACTTATTTTCAGATGAATATTTTGCTTTTATCATAATTTACATTTTATTATTTTTCACTAAAGTGCATTTTTTAAAATCCGTTTAGTTGCTCGTATACGAATCTAAAAAACACATAAATTACTCAGGCTATACTTTAAACGGTTAATAATTTGACTTTTACAAAGAGTGTATTTGTTAAATAGCAAGGTATTGTATCATTATATCATTAAATAATTAAACCATTTAAAGTATATAACTTTTGGTGAATTCTAAAAAAACATAAATGACACTATCAATCAGCATAGCAGTAGCTGCATTATCGGCCTTGGCAGTTTGGCTCATTTTCTCAGTTAAAAAATCCAAAAACACAACGCGCTACACCAAAGATGAAGACAGAAAAAGCTTTTCTGATACCGAAAAGATGCTGTCAAATATCAAAGATGCTCCCCAACCTAAAGAAGAAGAAGTCAAGGAACCGGAAAAAATTGAAAAAAAAGTCCCAAAGCCCAAAAAGAAGAAGAAACCAAGAAAAAAAGCCCTGTCACAATCTGATAGTTTTAATGTCGCCGATGCCTTGGTTGCCTCAGAATTAATTAACCGAAAAAACAGAAAAAAAGAATAAGGAACGTGTACGAAATAAATTATGACAGCGTAGGCGAAGTTATTTTGTTTCCGGTCCTAAATATCAACTACAACTCACATTGACTTTTTAAAAAACATCAAGCATATATTGCAAACTTCTGTTAATTAGACCAATCAATTATGGTCGGTAATTTTTCTCCACAAAATTAGTCTTTGTAAAATTAAAAAAATAGTTTACTTTTGTAATAACAATTGATTGAAAGAGTTTCCCTAAAAAGAGGAAGTTCTTTCTTTTTATTTTTTAAAAATTTAGTATATGAGTAAAACAACCTATTTAACACAAGAAGGGATTGATAAGCTAAAGGCAGAGATAGAGCAGCTTGAAAAAGTAGAACGCCCGAAATTATCAGCACAAATTGGAGAGGCGCGAGACAAAGGAGATTTATCAGAAAATGCAGAGTACGATGCAGCCAAAGAAGCCCAAGGGATGACAGAAATGAAAATTTCTCAATTGAAAGAAACCTTGCGTTTTGCCCGGTTGGTTGATGAATCAAAAATAGATACTTCCTCAGTTCATCTGCTGAATACGGTAAAAATCAAAAATACCAAAACAGGAGCGACAATGGAATACACAATTGTTCCTGAAAGGGAGGTCAACCTCAAAGAGAAAAAAATATCAGTAGAAACCCCCATTGCCAAAGGCCTTATGGGAAAAAAGAAAGGTGAAACTGCCGAAATTAATATCCCGGCGGGAAAAATTACTTTAGAAATTTTAGACATATCATTCAGCGCAGGCCAATAATCCAATAATCAAACATCCGGAGTCAAGCTTCTACATCCCATTCGAGAAATACAACAAGACGACTCTTTATTCTCATTTTTTAAAATTATCACCGGTTGTGATATTGGACAAAGGACTTGTTATACTCCGAAAAACTTGCTAACTTGTAAGAAACTATTAAACCAAATAATTATGTCAACGATATTCACAAAAATAATAAATGGTGAGATTCCTTCTTATAAAATTACAGAAAATGAAAAGTTTATTGCTTTTCTGGATATAAATCCACTAACAATGGGGCATTTACTTGTGGTTCCCAAAAAAGAAACGGACTACTTCTTTGATTTGGAAGATGAGATTTTGGCCGCAATGAATGTCTTTGCAAAACCAATTGCCAAAGCTCTTGAGAAAACAGTGGATTGCAAAAGGGTAGCCGTCGTTGTACTGGGACTGGAAGTACCGCATGCTCACCTGCACCTGATACCCTTTAACAAAGAAAGTGATGTCCATTTTGACAAAGCTAAATTAAAACTCAGCGAAGAGGAATTTGCACAACTGCAGGAAAACATCAAAAAGAACCTGTAAATCTCGTTTGCCCTATGGATAAAAAAAATATTATACTCCTTGGAATTGAGTCTTCTTGCGATGATACTTCGGCGGCAATAATACAAGACAGCGTATTGCTCTCGCAGGTAACTGCAAACCAAAAAGTACACAAAAAATTTGGCGGTGTGGTTCCTGAGCTGGCATCAAGAGCACATCAAGCCAATATTATCCCTGTTGTAGATTTGGCTGTAAAGGAAGCCGGCATTAAGAAAAACCAAATTAGTGCGGTAGCATTCACACGCGGCCCCGGGCTGTTAGGTTCTTTGCTGGTAGGCACATCATTTGCTAAGGGGTTCGCTTTGGCACAAAATATTCCTTTGATTGAAGTAAATCACCTCCGGGGACATATTGCTGCACTATTTCTTAGAGAAAAGGGAGATAACAGACCGTTGCCCGACTACCCGTTTTTGACCTTATTAGTATCCGGCGGACACACTCAAATTGTTGTGGTTCGTGGTTTATTCGACATGGAAATAATTGGAGAAACCATTGACGATGCGGCCGGAGAAGCATTCGACAAATGCTCAAAAGTATTGGGATTAGGCTACCCGGGCGGACCGATAGTTGACAAATATTCAAAATTGGGTAACTCCCAAGCTTATAAATTTACTCGCCCTAAAGTCCAAGGGTTGAACTTCAGTTTTAGTGGGCTAAAAACTGCATTTTTATATTTTATTCGAGATGAAATTAAAAAAGATGAACATTTCGTAAAAGACAATCTTTACGATATTTGTGCATCAATTCAATTTACTATTGTAGATATTTTAATTGAGCGCCTCAAAGAGGCTGCTATTCAAACCGGGATTAAAGAAGTTGCTTTGGCAGGCGGAGTATCGGCAAACTCCGAACTTAGAGAACGATTAACGGAAACCGGAAAACACAACGGCTGGAAAGTACACATTCCGCCTTTCAAGTACACTACGGATAATGCCGCCATGATAGCTTTAACCGGATATCACAAATTCTTAACTCATGATTTTGCCGGGCATGATACAGTTGCAACCGCAAGATTTGAACAAAAACTATAATTTGAACGATCGGAATAAGTAGTAACACATAAATTTTTCCGTATTTTAATATTCTTATATTCCTGATTATCAGTTGAATTATTATACCATTAAATAATTGTATCATTACTTAATGGCACTTCCGAGTGATAAACCCGGACTAATACCGAAGTTTGCAAATTATAATAATTTGCTCATTGGTCAGAAGCAAACCAATAAAATTACGTAAATTTGGTAATGAATATAGTCGGAAAACTTGCATTTTCTGCAAAAATTAAATATTTTTGATACCAAACATTTTAACGTTATTTAATTTGAATACACCTGAAAAATAATGCTGTAAGAACGTCGCATTCCAAACACTTGCAATAGGGCTTTTCTTATAATCATCTGATTAGGTAAACTATAAAAAAATCTTATAAAATATATACTCATGGGAACACTCGGAAATTCAGAACTTATACTAAACAACGACGGCACAATATTTCATTTACATTTAAAGCCTGAAAACATTGCCGATACCATAATTTTGGTTGGCGATCAAGGACGTGTCGATACTATTTCATCATTTTTTGACAACATTGAGTTTAAAGCACACAATCGAGAATTTGTGACGCACACCGGAACATACAAAGGCAAACGAATAACCGCTCTATCAACCGGTATAGGTACCGACAATATTGATATCGTAATCAATGAATTAGATGCTTTAGTAAATATCGACTTAGAAAAACGAGAGGTCAAAGATGAACATAAGTCGCTTAATTTTATACGAATAGGGACATCCGGAGCCTTGCAAGGCGACATCCCTGTGGACACTCCCGTAGCTACCGAAATATCGGTTGGCTTCGACGGCATGCTTAATTTCTACGCCGCAGGCCGCTCCATGGGAAACGAAAAATTACAAGCGGCCTTTTTAAAACACACCGACTGGAATCCCAAATTAGCTACCCCCTATTTTCCGGATGCCTCCCCCGAATTATTGAACAAGCTAACCGAAGGTATGCGGAAAGGGATGACTATTTCGGCACCCGGATTCTACGGCCCGCAAGGACGTGTACTGAGGTTACCTTTGAATGATGCCAATATCAATGATAAGATTACCAAATTTGAATATGCCGGCAAAAAAATAACCAACTACGAAATGGAAAGCTCAGCCATATACGGACTATCAAAGGCCCTTGGGCACAATGCTTTAACCATTTGTAACATTATTGCCAACCGCATTCGTAAAGAATACAGCAAAGACTATAAACCGGGAGTAAAAAAACTTATTGAAACTGTTTTAGACCGTTTAGTACAATAGAAACTACAGAATTCTAATATACTGAAAATCGTCATATGACCGTAGAAAACACCAGCTCAGAAATTAATTCTCTTATCAGCCTTTTGGATGATCCTGATGCGGAAATTTACAAACAGGTTCTGGCAAGATTGCGTAAATTAGGAAAAGTAGGCATAGACAGTCTTAAAAAAGAACTTGAACAGAATTCGGATAATAAACTAAGAAACCAAAGAATTGAGCGCCTGTTAAATGAAATCAATTTCAATACACTTGTCGACGATTTAACGGACTGGAGCCGGAAAGGTCAGTATAATATGCCGGAGTTTTTAATATTGGTTGCCCATTACGAATACCCCAATGTGCATTCTGAAGTTATTAAAAATGAAATCGACCGTTTGACAGAGCAGATTCGGCAAGACATGAGTCAGTACGCCACTCCATTGCAACGTGTCCGAAATATCAATCATGTCTTATATCAAGTACAGCAATTCAAGTCAAATTTCAACAATCCCATGGATCCGGATAATGTTTTTATAAACCGAGTACTGAAGACAAAAAAAGGAAGTGATATTGTTCTTGGAATCCTTTATTTGCACATAGCCGATAACTTGGGCTTACCTATTTACGGAATAAATTTTCCGAAAAATTTCTTGCTGGGATACGTCTCTGATGAATCCAACAAAAATTTGACCTCTATGCATGTCGCCTTTTACATCAATCCGTATAATCAAGGGATTCCTCTGAGCAAGGATGAAATCTTAAGTTTTCTCAAACAACACAAACTCCAGGCAAAACCGGAGTATTTAAAACCCGCAGAGAAAAGTAAAATCGCCCTAAGGCTGTTAAAATATTTAATGATTTCGTACAAACGAAACGCTGAAGAACGCAAAGTAAGGGATATACAAAAACTCATTGAAATTGTTAATAAAAACACAAAAGAATAACCCGTGAGAATAAAAAAAACAAATTATGTATTAATAAGTTTGGGAGCAGTAATAGCTGTTGTAGCAACGCTCAATTATATATTAAACGAAGACCATATCAGTTTAGGGATTTTTGCATTTATCGGCCTGGGCTTTATTCTCTTGGGAGTATCTTCCGGAAAATCATTTGACACCGCCAAACGAATAAACAAGTTGGCCTACCTTTTATTTGCCGCTGCTCTGGCTGTTCTCGTGTATTGGTTTTTGTACGGAAAATTAGAAATTTTGTAATCCCGACTCAACATGCAACAAAAGAAAATTCCGCCTTACTACTTCTTCAGAATACTCCTGGTTGGCGCACTCATGTATTCTTTGTTGATACTACCCTACTACGGAACGATACGAATGGATCAATTCGCTGAACTGGTGGCTTCAAACGATATTTCTATTGATAAAAACCCGGACAGACTTCAAGTTGATTTAGGCTTTAAAAAATACAATGAAAATCTTATTTCAAAAACCTTACATTGGATATTTTTCAGCTTGAGTATCCTTTTATTATTAGGGGTGAATATACCGGTCAAGATTTTCTTTAAAAAGAAAAGGAAAGGAAAACAAATTCCGACCAAAATTAAAGAAATAGTAAAAAAACATGCACAGCACCTTCCGGCTTTCAACACCATGATACTTTTCGGACCTATGCTGATTATAAGTATCATAGGAATTTTTGAAATAACGTCTTTAACAGATTATCCCACGCCCTTTTTAATTGCCGAAAAAAAATTGTACATCATACATATTTTGGCCACTCTGCTCACTTCCTTTTTTCTTTTTTACTGGCAAAAGAACAGATTACAATTTGTTTACCTTGAACATATATTTTCTGAAGAAGAATTAAAACGTGTAACCCAAACCAAACATAAAGCAAAAATTGCAACTTACTTTATATTGGTAAACTCAATAACGATACTCCTCCCGGTTGCTATGGTTGTATTTTATTTATCAATGAGTATTACTAAAATTTCGGCGCTTGGAATTGAGCATTTTTCAGAGGGGCAGATGCAAATATTGTTTAACAGCAGGCTCTCACTCACAAAAATAATCTCTATTGATGCCATTATTAAAAACGGAGCCTATATTAATGCAGATAATACAGTATTCATGATTTGGGGACTGGCTCAGTCGGGCATTTCCTCTCTTATTTATTTAATATTTTTCATAAAATGGTCCACACGATTAGTTGTGAAACCCATACAACATTTGTTGCAAAATATGCAAATTACCGGTGAAGGAAATATGGCCAACTTCAGTATTGTGAGAAGCAACGACGAAATTGGCCAACTGTCGGTCGAATACAACAAAATGTCAGCTCGTCTGAAAACATATTTTGATGAAGTAACAGACCTCAACAAAAACTTGGAACAAAAGGTACTGGACAGAACGGCTACAATTAATGAACAAAAAGAAGAAATCGTGTCTCAAAGGGACAGCTTGTTGCATAAAAATAGTGAAATTGAATCTCAAAACGAAGAAATAATACAACAACGGGATATTTTACATCAACAAAAACAGGAAATAACCGACAGTATTCATTATGCGCAGCGAATTCAAAATGCTGTTATCCCGGACAATACCGTTTTTTCGTCGGAAGAATTAATGCTGTTTTTCAAACCCAGAGATATTGTAAGCGGAGATTTTTACTACATTCAAGAGCTCGGAGATAAAAGAATAATTGCTGCGGCAGATTGTACCGGACACGGAGTTCCGGGAGCGTTTATGAGTATGCTCGGCATTTCATTTTTAAATGAAATTCTCAAAAAAGGAACAACCAACCCCGCTGAAATTTTGGAAGAGCTACGGAGAAGTGTAAAATCATCACTGAAACAACACGGAAAAGAAACGAAACAAAAAGACGGCATGGATATGGCTCTCTGTGTTTTCGACAAAAAGGAAAAATATGTAGAATATGCCGGTGCTTATAATCCGCTGTTCCTCATACGCCACGGTGAACTCTCTAAATACAAAGCCGTTAGAAATCCTATTGGTGTTTATGTAAAAGAAAACCCGTTTGTAACCAACCGTATTGAACTCAAAACCAATGATATGCTCTATATTTTCTCCGATGGTTTTCCCGATCAGTTTGGCGGAAAACACGGCAGCAAATATAAATCTAAGAAATTTAAAGATTTACTTACCCGACTGTCCGATATGCCTGTAACAGAACAAGAGCAAGCCCTAAAAACCGAATTTGAACAATGGCAAGGCAATTTCCCGCAAACCGATGATGTGATTGTACTTGGGGTCAGAGTATAAAAACCGGAACTGAGCAGAATGAAAAATATGATAATTACTCAATATTTTAAAACTCCATACGGCAAATTAATTTTAGGAACATTTGAAAACAAGCGATGTCCGGCCGACCGGAGATACCGAAAAATGAGAGACTCCATAAACCGCCGAATACAATAAGCCGCTTCGGCAGAATACGCTTTCGGAAAATCTGACCTACCGGAACAAACCAAGTACGAACTTAGTATCAACACAAATTAATTATGAAAAAAGGTGTAATGGACAAAAAGGAGTCTGTTTTAGCCGAAAATGTTCAATAAATTTCAGTAAAATTACCTGTTGCATAAAATAATTCATACTTTTACCTCCTTTATTAATATAAATAATAAGTTATGATTATTACAAAAAAATTAGCGGATACAAAAATAATGGAAACCGCTCACAATGTAGATGCACGGAACTTGTATAATACAGATGATGCCATGGTTACCGTAGTCACACTTTCTGCCGGACAATCTTTAAAAAAACACATTACCCCGGTAGATGTTGCATTTTATGTATTGGAAGGCGAAGGCAAAATATTAGTGGGAGAAGAAACCGAAATGGTTACAAAAAACACCTTAATAGAAAGCCCCAAAGATATAGTCCATTACCGGTACAATGAAAGTGCGTCCGATTTGAGATTTATGGTCATTAAAGCTCCCAAACCCACAAGAAAATCTGTCTTTATTTCATAAAAAAAATTA
>JAYEIA010000333.1:0-21356 GCA_034659855.1 Bacteroidota bacterium | reverse complement strand
TTGCAAAACAAGCCCCGAAACCGGTTTCGAGGCTTGTTTTGCAAACAACATGCTCAACCTCCGAAAAATCAACGTCATTTTAAACTTCACCCATCACCCTTCACCCCTCACCCTTCAAAGCTAAAAGGACAAAAGAATGAGTTTAAAGCAGCAAGTTATGGTGCATAAAAAATAATTTCCATGAAAACTTACAATTTGTTATCTTTTGTGATAACTTTGCATAATGATTAGAGAGATTGATTTTTACCAAGACTATTTCACAGACTTCTATACAAAACAGAATAAAAAAGTTCAAGAAAAAATTGAGTATGTTTTCAAACTGATTAGGCAAGTTGAGAGAATACCTGAAAAGTTTCTTAAACATATGACATCAACTGACGGACTTTATGAAATAAGAATTGAATATCAATCAAATATTTTCAGAATTTTCTGTTTTTTTGACGAGGGCAGGTTAGTAATTTTGTTAAACGGATTTCAAAAAAAGACAAAGAAAACCCCCAAGAAAGAAATTGAACTTGCAGAAAGACTAAAAAAAGAATACTTTAACGAAAAGGAGAATAGATATGGAAAATTATAAAGGGATAAAAAATTTCGACGAACTTTTAAATAAAAAGTATGGCGAAATTGGGACAACTAAACGGAATGAGTTTGAGGAAAGTGCACATATGTTTATAATAAGCGAGATGTTAAAACAAGCGAGAAAAGAAGCAAAAATGACGCAAGAACAACTTGCAGAAAGAGCAGGAACTAAAAAAAGCTATATTTCAAAGTTGGAAAACGCAAAAGGTAATATTCAATTATCGACACTGATTAGGATTTTTGAAACAGGACTTGGAAGGCGAATTGGACTGACTTTTTTGTAAGACAAGGTAAACGCACCATAACAAACAAATAAACAACATGCGGTTCAGCAGCAATCCGCAAGGACAAAGAGGATTTGCATGGTCGCAAAAATTTGTGCTGTGAGCAAACTGAGAAATTGTCGTGATTTACTCCGCACGTTACTTATTTAAACGTTATTTCGGAACAATCCCTTAGGCCATTTACGGATCGGCATCAGCAAAACAACATTTTTTTTCGAAAAACCGGATAAGCTTTGCGAATTCCGGGCAGACTCTTCAGTATTAATAATTCTTTTTGTGCCAATTCATTTTCCGGAATAATCATTGTAGCCCGAGACGCATTAAATTTTCTCAATATAAAATCTATAGACCCCAAAGTAGCGGTCTCTCGGTGAATACCGTCGATGGCTTCAAAATAAATAAGATTGAATTCATTATGCCCCTTTACCAACAACGCACAAGAAACTAAGGCATTATGCCGATCAAACATTCCCACCGACACCAATAAATTTTTACGAAGTAAAGAAACCACCAACAATTTAAATATTCCCTTGCTCTTTTTTGAAAGCGTATTCCCTTGCCTATTAGCAAAGTCCCGAATTTTAAGCATACTCATTGAAGTTACAAAACTATACTTCTCCTTCTTTAATTCAGAGAGCCGGTTCATCAATTTTGGGCTGTAATTTTTCTTAATATTTTCATAGGAATCAACCATATCAATCTGGTAGACATACTTTTTACTTGTTCTATAGCCGGGAATCGTATTTTTATATTCAAAATCGGATTCTATTTTTCCTAAAAAAGCATACTCCCGAATTTTCTTAAACACGGTTTCAAATTCCTGCTGTTCGATGCGCTTTCGCGAATATAGGCTCAACTGGTTGGTATAGGGAGGAACGACGAACTGCTTTACCGGGATTTTTTTTCGAGGCAAAGGAACAACCAAATCATAATCTCCCCGGATAAGGGCATCCCAGCCCGGAGCTACAATATTCAAATACCATGAATAAGCAAATATTCTGCCGTTTACGGATGAGGCTATCAACCGATTCCATTTTTCAAAATCAATCGCTTTATGGTTTACAAAACGAAGGGTTCCGGTATCTGTCATAGGCGTTTCTCATCAGCATAACTGTAAAAGCCCTCTGCGGTAATTATCAAATGGTCAAACAAGCTTAAGTCCATCAATTGACAAGCATTTTTCAAACGCCCGGTTAGTCGGTCATCTTCTTCTCCGGGCGACAAACTCCCCGATGGATGATTATGGCAAGCAATTAAACTTGATGCATTAAGCTCTAAAGCTATTCTTATTATCTTTTTAATGTCAACACTGGTTCCGGATACGCCCCCGACTCCAATTTGATGTTTCTGTATAATGGAATTTGAACGACTCAAATATAGAATCCAAAACTCTTCGTGCGGCAAATCGGCAACTGCTCCCCACATCACATCATACACATCCTCGGATGTTCGGATGACTTTTCGTACAATGACGGCCGCAGCTTTTCGTCGGCGACCCAATTCCATGGCTGCCACTATACTCACAGATTTTGCTTCTCCTATCCCCTTGTGCTTTTGCAATTCGGAAACAGAAAATTTACCCAATTGGTTTAGATTATTTTCGGCGGCTGACAATATCATTTTTGCTAAATCAACAGCTGAAACTGTAGGCGTTCCGGAGCCAATCAAAATGGCTATGAGTTCTGCATTCGACAAACTGCTGATTCCTTTAGTCAATAATTTCTCTCTCGGGCGATCATCTTTTGCCCAAGCTTTAATTGAATTCATTCCTCTTTCGGGTTCAATACTTGCCATGATAACACATCATTTTGGTACAACAATATATAAAGAAACTATAAAAATGAGTTCCGAACAAAATTAATTATATTCTGACCATTTAAAAACAGACTTTAATTCTACTTTACAAAGTTTGAAAACGCTCTGAAAGAACAATTTAATTCAGCCCGGTGCAACGCGCCGGGTTCGGAACAAACGAGTTTGTTCGCCCTGCAAGGGCAGTTTAATAAGTTGCCTTTACAAGGCGAGAATAGAAATGACAATAGCCCAAGGCGTTGTCTTGGGTTGAAATAAACCGGGCTTTCAGCCCGTTACGGAAAACTCATATTGAATTAATTTAGACTTTCAGGCTAATTCTCAATTTGTTTTAACTTCGTAAAGTAGCCACTTTTGACTACTTGAAAAATAAAAAAATACAAGTTATTTTGACTATAGTTTAGAATAGTGCTGTTTTTTTATTAATTTTACTTGTAGAAATATGTCTGTTGGACTATAGTTTAAAATGACGTTGCTTTTCCGGAGGTTGAGCATGTTGTTTGCAAAAGCCATATAATCTTCATATTCAAAAAAAACACCGCTATTCTAAACTATAGCTGTTTGTTGCAAGCAAATATTTTACTATAATTTATTATTCAAGCTCTAAAAAAACATGCGATAAAAAACTCAACTCCATACCTAAGAATTATTATTTTGTTGCTGCTCTTTTCTTTGGTAAAATACGGTTATGCCCAAAAAAATACAAGCCCAATTTACGAAAATAAAGAGCAATCTATTAATGAGCAATTTTCGGAGCATGACAAAACCATCTACAGAGGCCTTATAGATGTACTACTGTATGCCGAAAAAAACAACCTGACAAAAGCTGATAATCAGCTAAAATTATTACACCACAATATCGAAAAAGAAAGTTCCTCCTCAAAGTTCAAAGCATTATATGATGGAATGGAAAGCATTACCGCCTACAGAAAAGGTAATTTCAGGGCTTGCCTAAAAACACTTGACCCGGTGGTTAGAACTCTTTCTGAAACAAAACATCTGAACACCACCGACAAGTATCTATTGGCTCAATTGCTCAAATATATGGGAAGAACCTATTCTGAAGTTGGAATTTATACCCGAGGAATTTCCTATTTGGACCAATCCAATGCCCTATTTTCCGAAATTGGTGTCATTGAAAAGACTTTTGAAAATTACAAATACATTGGCCGTATTTTTCAAAGACATAGTGTAAAAATCCCTGAGGTATCGCCTTTCATCATGCTCAATTATAACAAAGCCATGAAGGGTTTTAAAAAATACAGAATGTACGATGAGCTGCCATGGATTTATACCATTATTGCCGATTACTATTTAAAGAAAAACAATGCTAAATCGGCCAAGTTGTATCAAGACTCTGCATTTGTTTTATTGAATGATGACGACTATTTATTGATGGGATTATCTTATAACAATACAGGCAAATCCTACTTTATATCGAAAAACTATAAAAAAGCTAAAAAAAACTATCAGGCAGCTTTAAGTTATTATGCCCTATTAAATAATTCTTCAAATGCCGGAGTTACATACGGCAATCTTGCCGAACTGAATTTTGAAACGGGAGACATTTCTCAAGCAATAGTATATGCAGACTCAGCTCTGATGCTGGCCCAAAAAGCCCAAAGTCTTATCAAAACCCAACGGAGCTACGCCCGGCTTGCAAAATTCTATCAATATACCGGTAATACCGAAAAAGCTTATAAGCATTTGGTAAGCTCTCAAAATATATCGGACTCTATTTCTTCACAGGAACATTATAATAAGTTATATGCCTACAAAGTGCTCTATGAAACAGCTCGCAAAGAAAAGGCTCTGAACAAAGTGCGCTATGAAATGAAACGAATAACTCAAGGAGGTATCGCCTTTATGTTGTTACTCCTGCTCTCTGCTTTCTTTTTCAGAAGACAGTACTTATTGAAGAAAGACAAAGAAAGGCAACAGATTCTAATTGAGGGGCAAGAGCTGGAACAAGAACGATTTGCCAAAGAAATTCACGACGATATTGCCGGAAACATCACCGGTATAAAGCTAATGATCACAAACAACGAAAACGCTTCCGACTTTTCGAAAATTACGCAGGAGATTGACAAAATACATCATGACTTGAGGGTTCTGTCCCATAATTTATCCAAACCCCACCTGCACCACACAAAATTTAATAATAAAATAAAAACTTACCTCAGTCGCACAGTCCCCCAAACAATAAAAATAAGTTTTATTAACAATGAAAACTTAGAAAACGTTTCACAAAATATACTTCATACGGTTTACAGAATAATTCAAGAAATTGTTCAAAACATTATTAAACATTCCGAAGCTTCCAAGGCCTTTATTCAAATTATAAAAGATAAAAAACAACTGACGCTTATTGCCGAAGATAACGGAAAGGGTTTTGACCCGAGTGACTACAAAGAAGGAATTGGTCTGAAAAATATAAATTTGCGATTAAAAGCCGTTGACGGCAAATTGGAAATAGACAGTTCTCCGGGCCGGGGTGCTATATTTATTATCAATCTAAGGATAAAGACCAAATCAATATTTAGCGGGTTTCAATTAAGAAAATAACGATTATTAGTTGTAATTTAGCAATAAAAAATCGGGCATGATGAAACAAAACAAAATACTAATAGCCGATGATCACGAACTAACCTGCAACGGAATAAAGATTCAGCTGAAAAACAAAATGTTCAATTCCGATATAAGGACTGTAAACAATGGCTCCCTGGCTCTGGAAATATTTAAAGAATTCAACCCGGATATTCTGGTTACAGACATCAATATGCCCGGACTTAACGGGCTTGAACTCATAAAGAAAGTCCGAGAAATTAATCCCGAGACTATTATTATTGTCGTTACTTTTCTGGATAAACACAGCATATTTAAACAAATAAGCAAACTAAACGTAAATGCGGTGGTTCTGAAAACTGATTCCGCAGATGCTTTCGGCAAGGCTTTTGAGGAAATTAGCGAAGGCCGGCAGTACATATCCCCCAGGATACTAAGCATTTTTGAACAGAATGACGGCGACAACCCCGAAAAACTCGGTCCCAATCTAACAGAAAGAGAGCAGGAAGTATTGGGTCTTTTAGCCGATGATCTTTCAACACAAGAAATTGCAGAGAAAATGATGCTTGCCGAAACAACTATTGAAACATACAGAGCCAGTTTGAGAACAAAATTTACATCCAACACCATGCAAGGCGTCGTAAGTAAAGCTTATAAATACGGATTTTTATAAATTCTTCATTAAATACCTCCAAATCGTAATTTGGCGGATTTCCGGTATTTTAATTCTTAGGTTTTGTTCTTACATTTGTACTGTTGAATATTTTTCCCGGTAGTTATTGGTTTTAAAATTTTAAAGGAGGTTAGGGAAGAGTATCTTCCCCCTTAAAAACAACAATCCGATCTTGTAAAGCAAGGTCGGATTTCCTATTTTAAAAACATATCTCAACTTCCTTCTAAAATTTGTATCTCTCGCTTTCTCAAACATCTTTTAAACTATATCAAATAACTGATCTAAACACCGCATTCAATAATTATAGGTTCCGGTTTCGGTAATAATGGAAAGTTTATTCGTTTCACAGGGCGCACAGTGTCCGATAATTTGAGCATCAACATTAAACCGTTTTGAAATTGCAATTAAGTCTTGAGCAATTTCAGGCGGACAATAAATTTCAAACCGATGGCCCATATTAAATACTTTATACATTTCTTGCATAGGAGTTCCGGATTCCTTCTGAATTAATTCAAAAAGAGGCGGAATCGGAAACATATTGTCTTTAATGACATGAAGTTTCTCGGTAAAATGAAGGACTTTGGTTTGGGCACCTCCGGAACAATGCACCATTCCACTTATCGTCTCACGGTGCTTTTCCAACATTTTCTTTATTACGGGAGCATAGGTGCGTGTGGGTGACAACAACATTTTTCCGGCATCAACGCCCGGTATAGCGGTCGAATCGGTTAATTTTTGACTGCCCGAATAAACCAAATCCGAATGTATTAATTGGTCAAAGCTTTCGGGGTATTTCTCGGCAAGGTATTTTGAAAATACATCGTGTCGGGCTGAGGTCAATCCGTTGCTCCCCATACCGCCGTTATATTCGTCTTCATAGCTTGCTTTTCCCGAAGATGATAAGCCGACAATTACGTCTCCGGCTGAAATTTTTGCATTATCAATAACATGCTCTCGCTTTATTCGTGCAGTTACCGTAGAATCAACAATAATTGTTCGCACCAAATCGCCGACATCCGCAGTTTCCCCTCCGGTTAACCGGGCATTTACCCCATGCTTGCGCAAATTCTCAAGAACATCTTCGGTTCCTTCAATGATTGCTTTGATGACCTCTCCGGATATTAAATGCTTATTGCGTCCTATGGTTGAAGAAACAAGGAAATTGTCGGTTGCTCCGACACACAACAAGTCGTCAATATTCATAATGAGAGCATCTTGGGCTATACCCTTCCAAACAGAAAGATCGCCGGTTTCTTTCCAATACAAATAGGCCAATGAAGACTTTGTTCCGGCGCCATCGGCATGCATAATATTACAATAGTCCGGATTTCCGCCGAGCACATCAGGAATAATTTTACAAAATGCCTTGGGGTATAATCCTTTATCTATATTTTTGATGGCATTGTGCACATCTTCTTTCGACGCAGAAACACCTCGTTCGACATACCGTTCTTTGCTCATATTTAGTTTATTTTTTTGAACATAATGATAACACGTTAATCGTAATGAACTCATATTATACAACTCTATCCGCCGAATGGCGTTGTGTTCAACCCGTAGTCATCACTCAAGACTTTAAATTCAGTTCTTCGGTTTAATTGGTGGCAAATTTCTTTTTGTTCCTCATTGTCAAGTGCTTTAATAAACTCCTCCGAAAGCAGATCACCCTTTCTTAAAAAATCATACTGTCGGGCCAGTTTTGAGTTAATTTTTTTAGGATTTGTTTCTCCGTACCCTTGTGCTGTAAGCCTATTTTCTTTAATACCTTTTGAAAT
Source organism: Bacteroidota bacterium (assembly GCA_034659855.1). Lineage (GTDB taxonomy): Bacteria > Bacteroidota > Bacteroidia > Bacteroidales > JAADGE01 > JAYEIA01. The sequence goes on along the minus strand of JAYEIA010000333.1, from coordinate 13,668 downwards.
TAAATACTTTATTACTGAATTGGCTCTGCCTTGCGATAACTTCATATTATAATCATCTCCGCCTCTAAAGTCAGTATTGGCCATGAGTTCTATAGTGATATTATCGTTTATGTTCAGGGTTTCAACCAATTTATCCAAGGAAACTTCAGACTCGGGTCTCAATTTCTTTTTTCCTAAATCATACTCAATATTAGGCAATTCTATGGCACTTTCTATCGGCGGTAAATCTAAGATTGTATGGAATGTTTTACTGGATTTTATTCCTTTGGTAGATTCATTTCGTTTGGCTTTCAGGTATCCGGTCATTGAGCCGTAAACAGCATAGTCTGTTTTTGGATCGAGGTTAAACCGGAAGGTTCCGTCATCGGCAGATTTTACATCTAATTCTTTCCCGTTGCTACCCTGTAATTTCACGGTTGCTCCTTTAAGCGGCATATCTGTAGCCGAATTAATAACTTTCCCTTTGAGAACAAAAATAAGCGGCGGCAGTTTGAACGAGAAAATATCATCATCCCGTTCTCTTGTTGTAGAGAAGAATCCCACGTTCTCATCTTCGAAAAAACATATTCCAAAATCGTGAGCATTTGAGTTAATCGGCGGTTTCATATTTTCAACTCGCCATTTTGAACCGCTTTTTGTGGCCTTATAAATATCCATTCCTCCCATTCCGGGATGTCCGTCGGATGCAAAAAACAATACCCCGTCTTCGCGTATGAAGGGAAAACTTTCATCTCCGGCTGTATTAACAGAATTGCCGAGATTGACCGGCTTTTTCCATTTCGCCGTCATACTTGTACGCTGTGTTACCCAGATATCCTTTCCGCCTTTTCCGTTTAATATATTATTGCTTACAAAATACATTGTACGCTCATCCTTTGTTACGGCGGGGTGTGCAGCAGTTATATTACTGTCTAAATTCATTTCCAACTCTTTGGGATCGCTCCAACCGCTCATTCCTTTGCGAGAAACATATATTCGACAACCCAAATTTGCACCTTCTTGTTGTTTACACACAGTAAAATACATGGTGGCTCCGCCGTTCAATAACAGCGGCGTTCCTTCACTTCCTTTAGTATTTACTGCTCCTTGAACCGGTACCGGCTCGCTCCATTTTCCTTTTCTGTCTTTTTGTGCTTCAAAAATATCAGCAAACGGTTTTCCGGTAATATCACTGGAATTGTCGCCCATAGCCGACTCTCTGTTTGAAGTAAAATATATTTCGGACTTACTTCTGCCGTAGGCCGGAGAAAATTCGGCATCCGAGGAGTTCAAATCATCCACTTCAGCCACAATATAACCGGACGGATTGGATTTCCATTCCTTAATCAACTCTATTGAACGAATACCGTTATCACCGCGCTTATCGTCGGGCACAAGTTCTTTATAGCGTTTATACTGTTCCAGGGCATCTTCATATTCTTCATCAATGACCAATAAGTTTGCATAATGCAATATTGAAATCGGTTCTTTATAATCGTACTTTACCGCTTTTCTGTACCAACGCTGTGCCGAACCTAAATCGTCAATTCTTCGGTAACATTCCCCGATATAAAATGCAGCCACTCCTTTTTCTTTTTTATTCGACATTTTATCGTAGGCTTTTTCATAGTATTCTACGGCTTTGAAATACTCTCCGGTTTTAAAAGCATCCTCAGCCTTTCTCAAATGCCTGTTTTGAGCTGAGAGTTGTATGCTTATCAGCAAAACGAACAGTAATCCAAATATTCTGACCCTGAAATTTTTCATGATTTAGAGTTATATTTACAATAGTCCCTTTTATTTTGAATTAATTGAAAAATCAATTGGGACCTACCGGCTTAGTAAACCGGTTGTTAATTTTGTCTTAACACAAAGGTAACAATTTCTTTTATTGTATATAATTTATTCCAAAACAGCAAACATAGCCTATACTCTTCATAAAAGCCCGCTATTACTGTATGTCGTACAAAACTTTGAATGAGAACCTCGCTAAACTACCGGATACAAACAAGCTATTTTTCAAGTTCTCATTTTATATAAGCTTTTCAGAATAACAAAAAAAGCTGTATGCTCACATCAATAATACAAACGAATTTTACTTTTCAAAAGTATAAACTGATAAACAAAACCCTTCGCAAGAACGACAGTTTTACACGCCGTTTTCCTACGAAAGGCTTATACCAAGTCACCAAGAAATTATGCATATCAAATCGTATATGATATGAAAAGTAGTTACTTTCCAATTATCACATACAAACGTTTGAAGCAGATTAGGATAATGCTATCCACCATTTTTATAGACAAACAGACTATACACCTCTTACTCTTCTGTTTTTCGATTTGACTTTATGCAGAAAACTCCAAAATCTTACCGGCATACTCAGTCATTAATAAAGAAAGAGACTGTAATGAGCCTTGGAGTTCATTCAAGTCTAAATTTTCCAATTGTAATGTATCTCTGAACATTACTTTTTTTCCGGACTCATCCAAGGTAAATGCACCGTGAATAATATCTTGATTTTTTTGCAACAAAGACTTTAGGACTTCAATCTTATCTTCTTTTAAATCAAAAATATGTTGCTGAATAATAATAATCGGATCAGAGACAGCAATAATAACATTTTTTAAACCTTCCGATTCATTTTCTACAACAAAAAGACCGGACTCCGTATTCTCTTTTACGATCATAAGATCAAGCTCGGTAATAAATTCTTTTACTTTTGAAAAATAAGTATCCATATCAGATTAATTTTAATTTATTGAAATTTGTTTCTTCAAATATAAGATAATTGCTTTAATTATTTATAATCTTTTGATGAAATATCATTTTCCCGATTCAAATGAATATTCACAAGCGGTATAATTCCTTTAAATCTCATTTCAGAGTATTACAATAAAATATGTTCCGGGAACGGATACGAAATAAATTATAACAGTTGGGCGAAGTTATTTTGTTTCCGTTCCTTAGCCAATACAGGTTGTAATGTTGATACCATTTTGAACTCAATTTCTATTCATAAAATTAGGGATTTATTTGATTTTATTAAGAGCCATGCATACCGACAAATAGATATGATTCGGATTATTAAAAAACATACTGCAAGCGTTTTTCAGCAAGCCCCGAAATAAAATCACAGATAGCCCTTCTTTTAAAGGTAAAACAAAATCAACAAATAAATATTCGACCCAAAGAAAAAACTTGGAATAAAAACAATATTTATTAACTTTGATAACATAAGTGCACTTACAACTACTGATTCATTTTTAAAATTAATAGTTGGGGAATTTTGTGTTACGAATTACTCATAAAACAGCGGCAAATTACTAATGTCAAACCCTAAGAACTCCATACTAATTGTAGACGACTCAAAAACGAACCTACTGGCTCTTAGCGACTTACTGTCCAAGAACAACCTGTGGGTTTACAGAGCCTCAACCGGCAACAAAGCTGTTGAGTTTGCTCTTCGATACAAGCCCGATATCATATTACTTGACATAGTAATGCCGGAGCCTGATGGGTTTGAAGTTTGTAATATTCTTAAGTCTGATGTAGAAACAAAGGATATACCGCTTATATTCCTAACGGGCAAAGACAAAACCGATGATATTGTAAAGGGCTTCGAAATGGGTGCCGTGGATTATATCACAAAACCGTTTCAAAAAGAAGTACTCCTGGCCCGAGTAACAACCCACCTTGAATTGAAAAAAAGCAGAGATATCATTCATCGACAAAACATACTGCTTAAGGCAGAGGCCAGAACAAGAAAACAAGCAGAAAAAAAACTGGCTGAAAGTCAACGAAAATACAGCAGCCTGATAACCGGACTGAATGATGCTGTTTTCAGAATTACTTATCCCGAAGGGAAATATGAGTACATCAGTCCCGGAGTTAAAAAAGTTTTCGGGTATTCTAAAGCTAATTTTTACAAGTCTGTAGATTTTATCAAGAAAATTATTCATCCGGAATACTTGGAGTACTACTCAAAAAAACTGGAAACGTCTTGGGGGGTCGCACCTACATTAAAATATAAAATCATAGATCCTGAAGGCAACGACCGATGGATAATTCAAGCCAACAAGGGGACCTTTGACCGAGAAGGAAACCTCATTGCTATTGAAGGAATATACAGAAATATATCAACCAAGCAAGAGTTGGTAAATAAAAAGGATGCTCTGGAGAAAATTAATAATAATCTAACATCCAGCATACGATATGCTCAGGTTATACAACAAGCTGTTTTGCCTTCTCCGGATTTCTGGAAGCAATTTATTCCCGATTATTTCATTCTGTATTTGCCGAGAGATATTGTCAGCGGAGATTTTTATTGGATAAAACAAGTCAATAATTACGTAGCGGTAGTCTCGGCTGATTGCACAGGACACGGTGTACCCGGAGCATTTATGAGTATGTTGGGAGTCGCACTTTTGAATGAGATTGTAAGATTAGACAAAAAACCCAAAGCCAATAAAATTCTTGACGAACTCAGGCAACGATTAAAAATTTCACTTCACCAAGACCGGCTTGCCGGTCGAGGAGCTGACGGGATGGATATGTCGCTCTGTATTATTGATATTGAATCTAAAGAACTTCAATATGCCGGAGCAAACAGTCCGGCATATATCCTCAGAAAGGAAGCCGGTGAGGAACAACCAAATTTGATTAATTTATCTCCCGACAGAATGCCGGTGGGTCTTCACCTCAAGGAAAGACCATTCAACTTAAAAACCTTTCAAATGGAAACAGATGATATCCTGTACCTTTTCTCTGACGGATTTGTTGATCAATTTGGCGGAGAAAAATCTCAAAAATACAAGCCGAGAAGGTTCAGAGAGCTTCTAAAACGTATTTTTTACGAACCTATGCAAAAACAACAAGAACTCCTGTTCAAGGAATACGAAACATGGAGAGGCGGCACCAGACAATTGGATGACATACTGGTAATGGGTTTTAAAATTCAAGACAATTACGGTAACATTGACTTTTTTGACCATGAATAATCAAAATATCATCTTGAGTCTTACTATTTTTCTGTTATCCATCACCAACAGTATAAGCAGTTTTGGGCAAAATTCCGATTTCTTTTATAAACACTATAAAAAAGAAGACGGGCTTCGTCATAACTCAGTAAAAACTATATTCAAAGACTCTTACGGGTACATGTGGTTTGGCACCATTGACGGATTAAGTCGTTTTGACGGCAATAAGTTTACCAATTTTAAGGATGCTGAAAATTCCAATAAGCGATTCATTAATACCTACATAAATGCTATTGCGGAAGATAAATATAAAACATTGTGGGTGGGTTCGAATAATGGGCTGTATCAGTACAGCCACAGTAATAACATTTTTAAAATTTTTTCACTGAATAAAGACAATTCAAACTCCACACCTAATTATTCAAGAATTAACTGTCTTCAGCCCCACAAAGAATCTATGTGGATAGGCACCTCCGGGGGATTAATAAAACTCAACCTCGGCTCAAAAAAAATTGAACAGGTTCAATACAAAAATGATTCTTTAAACTCCGAAGAAACCATTGAGATACGTTCAATACTACTTTCAAAAGGTAAGCTTTGGATTGGAACGTCAAAGGGGCTGTATTTGTATGATATTAAAAGTAAATCGCCGGTAACCGACAAAAAATTTGAAGCTGAAATACAATCCGCATTAATCAACAAAAAAATTAATCACCTTAGAGTTGATAATTTGGGAATTATATGGGTATCAACCGAGGATGGTATTATTTCGATACTTGAAAAAGAAGAAAAATATAAACTCCAAACATACCGTATAGCCACAAATGATAATAAAAAAGAGGCCAAAGACTTTTACTTTACGTTCACTGTCCAAAACAACTCGGTATATGCCGGAAGTTTCAAAGCCGGTCTTTACAAACTTGACAAAAACACAAATTCTTTCATAAAATCTGATAATTTCCGTTTCCCAAACCATACAAACTCATTAAGAACTTACTATCTAGACCGGCATAATAACACGATATGGTTTGGAGACTTAAATTTCGGTCTTTATCAATTTAATATTAATCCCAAAACATTTAAAGCCCCCCCAAAATCAGAAATACTAAATAACTATGCGCAATTTTTCTCTTTTGAAGAAGATGCTGAAAACAGCCATATCATGTGGTGCGGAACCTCTGAAGGGCTATTACGACTTAACAGAAAAACCGGTCGGTTGACGGTATATTATATCAATTTTGAGAAAAAAATAAATTTTACGATTAAGTCAATAAAAGACAACAAAAAAGGTACACTTTATATTGGAACACATAACGAAGGCCTATTTATTTTTGATAAAACATCGGGAGAATTTCGACAACATACAATTTCAAAAAAATACCCTCGGCAGACTCAAATAAATTGTTTGATTTTTGATAACGAGAAGCTTTATGCTACCGCCGACAACTATTTGTTTATCTACGACGAAATATCTCATCAGCTAAAGAAAATAACCGTAAATTCTAATAAGACTCATAAATTATACAGTATGAAGAAGGTTGGCAATAAACTGCTTCTTGGTTCTTCATCTCAAAAAATAAAAATATTTAACCTCAATACCCAAAAACTCAGCAGCATATTAATCGAAGATAAAAAAGATCTGAAAAACGCTGATATTATTCTTGGTTTCTTTAAAATTGGCCATGACATTCTATTCTCAACCTACGGAAACGGGATATTTAAACTTGATATCGCATTAAAAAAAATTAGCCGTTCATTAGACTTATCATCCTTTGAAGGCCAAACAGCCTACTCTATTATTGAAGGGAAAAATAAAGAATTATGGGTCACTACAAATCATGGTCTAATTCGTTATTTTCAGAACCGAAGTTCACACATTACCTATGATGAATCGGACGGATTAAACAATTACGAATTTAATATAGGAGCCTATTATAAAGCAGCAGACGGAGAAATTTTTATTGGAGGACGAAATGGTTACAACAGTTTCTACAGCGACTCAATAAAAATACAACAGAGAACGTTGCCTTTATATCTGGACAAGCTGGCAATAATGGGAAATCCCATTGTACCGGGCAGCAGAATAAACGGTAAAATCCTCAACCATAAAATTTCATTTGGTGATACCATTCGCCTTGCCCACGGAGATAACAACATAAGCGTTATATATACTGCAATAGAATACAACCAAAAATCAAAAATAAGATACCGTTATAAACTTGAAGGATTTGATAACGACTGGGTATATAAAAGCAATAGAAACAACCACGCAGAATTCACAAACCTTGATCCGGGAGAGTACACCTTAATTATACAAGCCGAAAGCAAGTATTCCAATTTTCAAGACAATGAAAAACGGCTGTATATTAATATAACACCTGCCTTTTGGAGCCGACCTGTATTTTATTTTGTGCTGGTAATTCTTATTGTCTTCCTTACGACATTATTCATAAAAGTACGAGAAAAAAAGCTGAAAATTGAGCAAAAAAAATTAGAACAAATCATTGATCTCAGGACATCTGAAATAGTGGCATCTAAGAGAAGATTGGAAATTGAGAAGGGATTTTCAGATGCCATAATTAATAATTCCACCGAAGGGATTGCCGTATTGGATAAAAACCTCTCTCTTATAAATCACAACCCGGCCTTGCTGCAAATATCAGGATACAAGCACATTGAAATTGCTCAAAGTAACATCATGGATATAATACCGGAAGAATGGAGTATGCAACTCAAACGAGACTTTGAGCAATTGAAAAAAACAGGGGCCGTGATTTCGGAAATTGAACTGGTGCGAGCTGATAAGTCTCTGGTTGATGTAAGAATATCATCTGCCCTAATCACTGAATCGAACATCGTTTCTGTAATTACAGATATTTCGAAAAGGAAAATTGCAGAGTTCAAAGCCGAACAATATCGGGCAGATCTAGAAAAACAAGTAAGAGAACGAACGGCAGATTACAAAAAAGCAAAAGAAGAAGCCGAAAATGCCGATCATTTAAAAACCGCATTTTTGGCCAATATGTCTCATGAAATAAGAACCCCCTTAAACTCAATATTAGGCTTTGCACAGCTGCTCAACGATGACGACATTACAATTGAACAAACAAAAAACTATACCGATTTGATTCGCAGAGGCGGAAATAGCCTTTTACATTTAATAAACGACATTATTGACCTGGCAAAAATCGAATCCAATCAACTCCCGATTGAGAAAGAGGATTTCTCTGTCAATGAAATTATAACCGACAGTTTTGATCTGTTCTTAAATTCCAAAGAAAATATCGAAAACGGCAAAATCAATATAGTTCTCAATATCCCCGAGAAAGATGTCGTACTGCACTCAGACCCCAACAGAATTACACAGCTGTTGATCAACTTGCTGAACAATGCCCATAAATTTACCGAACAAGGAACTATAGAAGTTGGATACAGGCACACCATAGAAAAAGGCAATGTGTATCTTGAATTTTTTGTTTCTGATACCGGCTCAGGCATACCTACTGATAAACAAGACAAAATTTTTTCTCGGTTCACCAAATTTGATAAAAACAGCACGCATGTCATTAAAGGAGCCGGGCTGGGACTGGCCATATCAAAAAGAATTACCGAACTTCTCGGAGGCAGAATTTATCTTAAATCAGAACTCGGAGATGGTTCTACATTCTTTTTTACAATACCGGTCTAAGGGTTTGTGATGAAATAAATTGACAGTTTTAAACAAAGTTATTTTGTTCTTTTACAACTTAAAAATGCTGCGAACAACGAGCTATTTAAAGGATTTTCAAGATTTTTTGCGAATGAGCAAAACCAAAGGCAAAAGAACGAGTTTAAATAAACTTCACCCCTCACCCTTCACCCTTTATAGTTGAAACAACTCTATCCATAAGCTTGCCGGTTATTCTTTTTATACTAATTTCGTGCCCTCAGTATGAACAAAACGAATATGCCAATAACAAATAAAAAAAATATCTACTTTTTTTCAGATCTTCATCTCGGCTTTCCGGATGCAAAAAAAAGCAGAGTACGTGAAAAAAAACTCACCCGCCTCTTAAGAGAAATAAAACCCCGGGCAAAAGAAGTCTGGTTCTTGGGCGATATATTTGACTTTTGGTGGGAATATAAAAAAGTCATTCCTCGAGGTTTTGTACGCTTTATGGGAACTATTGCCGACTTTTCAGACGCCGGCATCCCTGTTCATTTTCTGCCGGGAAACCACGACATCTGGGTAAAGAACTATCTAACCGAAGAACTTGGGATGACAATTCATCATCAACCGGTTGAAACAATTTGGGGAAACCATTCTTTTTTCTTAGCTCACGGTGACGGCCTGGGCCCGGGAGAAAAGAAATACAAACTACTCAAAAAATTATTCACCAATAAAAGATTACAATGGTTGTTTTCGAGACTTCACCCAAATTTGGCTTTGGGTATAGCTCATAAATGGTCACAGAGCAGCCGCCAAAAGCACTCCTACACAGAATTTACGGGGCGTAACAAGGAACATCTAATTTTATATGCCGAAGAAAAATTACTCCGTGAGGATTTTGACTATTTTATTTTCGGACATCGACACATTCCAATGCATATAGACTTGAAAAAGAACGCAGAACTTATTAACTTAGGCGAATGGTTACACGAATATACTTATGCTTTTTTTGACGGGGAAAAAATAAAACTCATGACCTATAAAAACAATAAGGAAGAGAACTTCAGCAACGACATACATTAAGGAACGGAAACAAAATAGCTTTGCCTAACTATCATAAATTATTTCGTATTCGTTACTAAAGAATTCGCCGGAGTCGGACTGAGGCGCTATCCGTAAGATAAACATTGAGTTCAGTATAAAAAGTATAAAGTTTTAAAGTAAAAAGTGTTATTTGCCTAATATTCAAACAGTTATTAAAATACAGTAATTATATATAATTTATTGAATACCGGATAATTAGCCTTGCAAGCTTTCAACATTTAACCTTTTTAAACTACACTCAACATTATTCTCAACATTTAAATGCACACGATGAAGATAAAAGAAAAAATAGACCAAGTAAAAAGCTACTTTAAAATAGAGATATGGACAATGGATGAATCCGAATTGTCCGGGATTAAACGAAGAACCTTACGGTTTTTCCAATTTATTTCATTAGCCATCGCCGGATTTAAAGAAGACCGGTTAAATTTAAGAGCCTCTGCCCTCACCTATTTCACGATGTTGTCTATTGTTCCCCTATTGGCATTAGGTTTTGGTATTGCCAAAGGATTTGGACTTGAGGCCGTTTTAGAGAATGAACTAACCAAGGGTCTATCCTCTCAAAAAGAAGTGCTGCAATATATAATGAGCTTTGTAAAATCGATGCTCGAAACGGCCAAAGGAGGAATAATTGCCGGAATTGGTTTTGTGGTTTTGCTCTGGTCTGTCATGAAATTGATGGGAAATATTGAGTCATCATTTAATCAAGTATGGGGAATAAAAAAACCTCGAATTTTATATCGGAAATTTACCGATTATTTATCCATAGTCGTTGTAGGAACCGTACTAATGATTATGTCAGGCAGTATCAGTGTAGTTATTTTCGGCGAACTCCATTCTATTACCAAAGGAACAGGTCTCAATATGTTGTCTCCGATATTTCTTCAATTTGCAAAACTCATCCCGTTCTTTATCACTTGGTTGCTTTTCGGGTTATTGTACATCGTGATGCCCAACACTTCGGTAAAACCGAAATCGGCCATAATAGCAGGCCTCATCTCAAGCATAGTATTCGGCATCTTTCAAATAGGATATGTGGAGGTGCAAAGCTACACCACCAGAATTAATGCTATTTACGGTAGTTTTGCCGCTCTGCCTCTGTTTTTAATTTGGCTTCAAATCAGTTGGTTTGTTATTTTGCTGGGTGCTGAGATTTCATTTGCCGTTCAAAATCTAAAAATGAAAGGAAACGCTTTCGAATACAAGAAATTTAGTTTCAATTATGAAAAACGAATGGCCCTCTGGATTGTAAAGATTACAATTGATCGCTTTAACAAAGGGCAAAAAGCATTTACGGCAAAACAAATAGCCCGGGAGGTAAAAATTCCGACGTATACGATAGAAAAAATATTGAATAATCTTCAAAAATCAGATTTAATAAGTAAAATTTATGCCGAAGAGGAACACTCTTATCAGCCGGCTCAAGCAATAAACAGACTATCCGTTTTTAATGTTATTGATGCCTATGAAAACAACGGCGATGATTTGAGCAAGCACATTAAGAATCGGCAATTTAAACGATTAGATTCTGAATATAGCAACCTGCAAGAGGTGTTTAAAAAATCTGATTTCAACAAATTGCTGAAAGATATTAAGGAGTAATTTAACTCCTGAACGTTCTGCATAATGAAAATTAAAACATCTGAACGAAGTACAACTCAGAGCAAATAACGGCTTTTATTGCTTGACATCAGTAACTTGTACATCTATATTTTTATCAAAAAACATCACTGCTAATTTTTCAAACGAGTCAGTAAAGTCAGACAAATAGAACTCATGCTCGGGGTTCTTTTGCGTATTCAATAAATTATTTTGCTCCAATATCTCTTTTAGCTTTTTTGCTGCAATTATGGATGAATCAATCACGGTAGTTTCAAATTCATAAAACTTACGAATTTGATTTTTTATAATCGGATAATGCGTGCATCCCAATATGAGAGAATCAATTCCTTGCAGTTCAGGGTCTGAGAGGTACTTTCGAATGATTGCATTACTGATATCATCATAAACAAAAGCCTCTTCGATCATGGGTACAAGAAGTGGGGTTGCCAGAGAAACCACGACTTTGTCTTTTGCTTTCTTATTGATTTTTTGAGGATAACTTTCGGAACGTATCGTTGCTTTGGTTCCTATAACTCCAATTTTTTCGGACTCCTGCACATTGGCAACATACTCTGCTGCGGGGTCTATAACATTTATTACAATGGCTTTATCGCCGACATAAGTTTTTACTCGCTCATAAGCCGCCGCTGAAGCGGTGTTACAAGCAATTAGTATAACTTTACAATTTCTGCGTAATAAAAAATCTGTTATTTCTAAAGAATATTTCTGTATGGTTTCCTGAGATTTATCGCCGTATGGCAAATGAGCCGTATCGCCGAAATAAATAATTTTTTCATCCGGTAAAATATTTTTAACTGCCGAGGCGACCGTCAAGCCCCCGGCTCCTGAATCAAAAATGCCTATTGCTTGATTATTTATTCCCATAGAAAAAAATTTAATTTAACGAATACGAAATAAATTATGATAGTTAAGCGAAGTAATTTTGTTCTCTATTTGCTTTACAAAATTTGCGAATAGCAACGGTATTTAAGAATTTTTTAAAGTAAATAGAGGGCAAAAAAACCAAGCGTTGTGCTGAGCGATAGTCGAAGTGCATAACTGTTATCCTACGTGGTTATAGACTGTCTATCAGTTCTTTTGTTAGATTTGTTAATTTCTGAATTTCTTCTGTCGATTTGCCACTGTCTTTTAATGTTTTGGCTAAATCTAATATCATTTTATCTTTTTGTTTTCTTAATACTCTCTCATGTTCTAATTCTCCTGTTCTCTTTTCTAATTCTTGTTTAAAATAGCCTATTTCATTATCTCGTTTTATGAGTTCTGCCAAATATTCATCTTCGGCGTTCATCTGTTCTTCTAAATCGGGATTGTCGGCATCGGCTGATTTTAAACGATTTATTACTCGTTCCAAAAATTTTGGGAATAGTTTCTTTAATATTAGAAGTCTGTGTTTATTAGTTTTATTTTGAGCTTCTTGGTCAAATAATTTAAGCAACAAATAAAGTTTTGTTTTATAATCATCGTTTTCATAGTCTTTTTTCTCTATGTTTTTCAAATTCGGTAGTTGAACAACCCAAATATCAAAACTCAAATTATCAATAAATTCGTTGTCATTTTTTAGACTTTTCTTTTTGAATATACCTATTTTCTCTCTGTTTGTCTTGATTATTAAATCGTTGATTTCGTTTTCAATTCTGAAATTGAGAATAAAAATTGGGATTAGTCGTATTGGTTTATGAATTTTTTCCACAGCTTGTGTGCGTGGATTGATAATTTCTTTTTCTTGTTTTCTCTGGAAATTTGCACTGATGTATCGTTTAAATCTAAAAATGTCGCTCGCTTTGTTAGCTTTTTGGATTTCAATCATTATTAATTCTTCCTTTCCGTCCGGCTTTTCTATTACTGCGGTAAAATCCAAGTGGAAAAGTTTGATTATTTTATCTGTTTCCGGGTCTTGTATTTTTTCGGTGTGCGATACGGGTTCAAAAGTCAGTTTTTTTATCTTTTCGTTTATTAATATCGATAAGATAATTTTTGCACTATGATTGTCTTCCATTAAATACTTGAAAACCACATCGTAAATTAGATTTGGAATTACAATATAACCATCTTCGTTATTTTGTTGTATATTTTTCAACTCTATAAATTTTTGTGATTTTGCATACTGCAAATTTACGACTTTTCAAAATTTATATCGCACTTTCTCCGTTTTTATTTTTTTTTAGTGGCACTTAACTCTGATTCTTGTGAACGAAATTACAAAGATTTTTTGGCATGTTTCATAAATAATCAAAAAACTTTACCCTTGTATTAAAGCCGTAGGCTTAATATTTATATCCCCCACGAAGTCAATCGTGGGTCAAATAATTATCAGCAATTAATAAATGCCGTAGGCA
>JAYEIA010000332.1:0-5068 GCA_034659855.1 Bacteroidota bacterium | reverse complement strand
TTTTTTTGAAGAAATGTACTCCCAAAGTTTTGCGAAAACAGTCTATCGAAAACTATACATTACAGTTAACTCTGCCGAAGAAGCCATGGAATATATAAAGAACTACAAACCACCTGTATTGGAAAATAAATGGTTTGTTCCCAACCCAAATCAAAACTTGTAATTATGTACGACCTCATCGGAGACATTCACGGATTTGCTGATACACTGGAGCTTATGCTCGATACCTTAGGCTACAAAAAAATAAACGGCACCTACACGCACGACAAGCGAAAAATAATTTTTGCCGGCGACTTTATAGACCGAGGCCCAAATATCAGAAAAACACTACAAATTGTTCGCCCCATGATTGAATCCGGATCGGCCTTGTCGGTTGCGGGGAATCACGAGTTTAATGCCATTGCATTTTATACTAAAGACAGGCAGGGAAATTTCTTAAGACCCCACAGCGAGAAGAATATCAATCAGTTCAGAAAAACCATGAAAGAATTCAAAGATTATCCGGAAGAATGGACGGATTATATTGAATGGTTCAAATCACTTCCTCTCACTATCGAAACTGAAACACTAAGGGTTGTGCATGCCTGTTGGGAGCCAAAATTAGTAAAAATCGTTAATAAAAAGTATCCCGAAGGACTCAACAATAAAGGCCTCCTAATCAAGGCTTTTGACAAATCCACCGAAGAATACAACATTATTGAAACCTTGCTCAAAGGCAAGGAGGTTGAATTGCCTGCCGGCTACAGCTTCAAAGACAAGGACAATCACAGGCGTACATCTGTTCGATACCAATGGTGGAGCGATTTAAGAAATAAAACATATAAGACGGTGGCCGTTTCAGAAAAATACAACATTCCTGATATTCCCATCGCCGGAAATATTTTCAAAGACCACAAAGGCTATGCTCCGAAAGAAAAGCCACTGTTTTTCGGGCATTATTGGTGCAACGGCACCCCTCTGATTAAGAGCCCAAATGTCTGCTGTCTGGATTACAGCCTGGGAAAATGCCAAAAGTTAACAGCCTACCGTTTTGACGGAGAAAAGACATTGAATAACAAAAAATTTATCAGTCTAAACTGTATTGACCACCTTGAATAAATGACACACCCAATGAACCAAAATATATTATCATCCAAATTGCTCGATAATGCGACAGAGGAATTATCCAAACTTCCGGGTATTGGAAAGAAAACAGCTTTACGACTTGCCTTACACATGCTTAAACGCCCCAAAGAAGAAATAAATTTGCTGGGGAACAGCCTTATTGATGTCCGTGATAAAATAAAGAAATGCAAAGTTTGCCGAAATATTTCTGATTCCGATGTCTGCGAAATTTGTTCAAATCCGAACAGAGACCACACAACGATTTGTGTAACCGAAAATATTCAGGATGTCATCGCTCTTGAGCGAACCGAGCAGTTTAACGGCCTGTACCACGTCCTCAACGGTCTGATATCTCCTATGGACGGTATTGGCCCGGATGAACTGGATATCGACCCATTAATAGATCGCGTAAGAAATCAAGAAATCTCAGAATTGATTCTTGCCCTAAGCCCGACTCCCGAGGGAGATACTACGAGTTTCTATATCTACCGAAAAGTAAAAGATTTTGTAGATAAAATTACTACTCCGGCCAAGGGGCTGTCCATTGGAGGGGAATTGGAATATAATGACGAAATTACTTTGGCCGGAGCTATTCAAAACCGAATAAATTTCAAATAAGAGTGTACTCCGAAAAGTCTTTTTTGACAGGATTGACAAGATTTACATGTTTTTTTAAAATCATAAAGTTCTTATTATTCAACACTTCGTTAAATTACGAATTACGAACTAAGCGCTTAACAGTCAACACTTTAACTCGTTTATGGCTTGCCTTATAAAGTACTGAATATCAGGTGATTATAAAATTTTAACGAACTATTGATTATTAACACAATAATATTTTTGGAGTGGACTCAAATAAAAACGCTCAACTTTATTTCTAAACACAGACAACACATTACAGCTCTTCCAAATTCTAAGGTTACCATGAAGCTATCCGTCATAATTGTAAATTATAAAGTCCCGAAACTCCTTCGGCAATGTTTGTTTTCGGTAACGGAGGCATGCCGGAATTTTAAAACTCAGACGGATTTTGAAAGCGAAATTATAGTTGTGGATAATAAATCTGAGGATAATTCTGCAGAACTTGTCCGTTCAAATTTTCCGGCCGTTCAACTCATTGAAAATACTGAAAATGTCGGGTTTTCGAAGGCCAATAATCAAGGATTCAACATTTCAAAAGGCGAATACATACTTTTACTGAATCCGGATACTATCGTTCCGGAAGATCTTTTTACTGATACTATCTCGTTTGCCGACAAAAAGGAAAACTTTGGAGCCCTGGGCGTTAAACTTATTGATGCCGACGGAAATTTTCAACCGGAATCCAAACGAGCCTACCCCACTCCCGCACGCTCTTTCTACAAACTTTTTGGGCTGTCGCATATTTTTCCGAACTCGGAACGCTTCAACAGCTACCGACTCGACAAACTCTCTGCCGGCGGTATTCATGAAATAGAAATATTATCGGGGGCTTTTATGCTCATGGGGAGAGAGGCAGCCGAAAAAACACGGCTGTTGGATGAATCTTTTTTTATGTATGGAGAAGATATTGATTTGTCATACAGAATATTACAGGCCGGTTTTCAAAATTATTATTACGGAAAAAAAAGTGTCTTACATTATAAAGGTGAAAGCACAAAAAAAGACAGCCACAAATACATTTCAGTTTTTTACTCCGCCATGAAAATATTTGCCGATAAACATTTTTTTCAAACTCAGTTTATGAAATGGTTTATCAAAACAGGGATTTTTCTCAGACAAACAATTGCCCACAGCACGCTGGTTTTTAAGAGAGCTCTGTCAAGAATTAAAGAAAATCCGAATCTTAAATCGGATGAAAAGAAAATTTTGATTATCGGTTCGAAAAGCTCAGCAAGAATTGTGAAAAAAATTTTAACCGGGAATAAACTAAATTTCAAAATTCAGTCTATTTATGATGTCCCAATTAACCCTGAAACGATTGATTCCTGCAACGCGTTGTCTGAAGTAATGCAGCAATTGGATATTAATGAGATAATTTTTGATATTCGGGAACAAAAACTTTCGTGTTTTTTTTATTTACTGAAACAGACAGAGACTTCACCGCTTTCATTTTATACATTGTGCTCAAAACAGAACGTTATTTTCGGAAACAGCCGTTACATTTCAGATAAATAATTCGGTTTAATCACTTAAATCATTACCGGAAATCATTTCCTCTAACTTGGAAATTTGCTTGGGAGTCCCGATTACAAAAATTTTATCTTCCCGATTTAACACCATATCCGGCTCCGGATTGTAAATATATTTTCCTTCATGAGTTTTTACTCCAATCATATTAACACCGGTTTTTCTGCGAACATCAAGGCTTGCAATTGTAGCAGGTGCCTCTCTCACTCCTAAATCACGACAAAATAATTCTTCGAGTTGCACATCAACGCCCTCTTTCAACATAATCATTTCCAGAAATTCGACAATGTCGGGCTGAGTAACTAATTTTGCCATTCTTGCCCCCCCCACAATATCGGGCATAATGATGTTTGAGGCTCCGGCACGTTTCAATTTTGCCAGCGAATGCTCATCGGAAGCTCTGCTTATTATCTTAATGTCCGAGTATAGCTCCCGAATAGTCAAAACTATCAATAAGTTCTCTGCATCATTGGGCAGGGTTGTAACTAATGCCGATGCCGTTTCCGGTTTCGTTTTAAGCAAACTTTCTTCGTGTGAAGCATCTCCTACAATGGAAATAAAGTTAGGGTTACCTATAATAGATTCGTTAATATCTTCTTTTATAACAGAATCGTCTCGCTCAATAACCACTACTTTTTTGCCTTCTTCCAACAGGTCAAATGTTGCTTTCCGACCATTTCGGCCAAAGCCGCATACAATGACATGATTCTTTAATTTTTTTAGTTTTCTGTTCACTTTGTACAATTTAATTATTTTTTTATACTCACCGTCGAAAAAAACTCTTGTAATTGAGGTAATGATATAACCAAATAAACCAAAACTACTTATTATCAGCATTATGGTAAATAATCGACCTTCATCAGACAGGGTTGATACTTCTGCGAAGCCAACGGTAGAAATAGTTATAATGGTCATATATATGGCCTCGAGAAAGGTGAAACCCTCCATTGTCATATAACCCAAGATACCTATGAAAACTATAATAAGCAAAACAATTGACCCGTAATACAGGTTTCTGAATTCTCTAAACATTGACTTGAACTGTATTATGAGTTCAGTTTAAAAAGTTATAAAGTTGAAAGTTTATAAAGTTAAAGTGCTAAAAATAAGAGTTTTAAGTTTATTGTAAGTTAATTTATAAAACTCTGATAATTAAGCATATAGCTTTTTTCTAAAATAAAACATACTTTTTAGACCGGACTCTATTATATTAATAATTCGGTCGATAACCGGACCTATGGTCGCCACTTAAAACTACCTACCATACTGTAACTCAATTTGTACAATCCCAATTGGATCAACCGTTTTTTGCTTCAGGCATGAGTTATAACACAAACAAAATCCGGAAAAAGACATACAGAAACAACGATTTTATCCGTTAAAAGCTGTTTCCTGAATTTCGGTCAAAACTACCAAATATTTATGTATTTCTTTGCTTTAGGTATTTCTTTTCATACGAAATTTCGATATTACTTTACAAATCTGACTCCATAATTTTTTTTAGGGGAATTTTTAGGCCTCTCTGTTCATGAGTACTTGAAATTTATCCAAAAAGTCACATCCGGGCCGTCCATTAAGGTGTGGTGTGCATGAACAGACATAGACATCGTATTTTGATTGTCGTTTTTAACCATTTCTCCGAATGCTGTTTTCGGGCAGCCCAAACTTTTTTCAATTTCTTAAAAATAAGGTTCATTGACCCGGAGGGTATCATCGTCATCAAAAGCTGTGGTTTTTATGGTGTTTATTTTTTGCATTTTTATTCAACCTTATATAGTGTCTGAACGGAAATAGA
>JAYEIA010000331.1:0-5139 GCA_034659855.1 Bacteroidota bacterium | reverse complement strand
CAAGCCTCGAAACCGGTTTTCGGGGCTTGTTTTTCAAACAACAGGCTCAACCTACGGAAATTTTAATATTATCTTATAAAAGGCTTATAATCATGGTGTTAAAAAAACACATCTATTCTAAACTATAGCCGTATATTTTAATAACTATTTTGAATATTAGACAAATAACACTTTTAACTTTAAAAACTTTATACTTTTTATACTGAACTCATTAAAGCATAAAACAAGCATGAAAAAAATACTCTCGTACAACTTAAACGGCATTCGCGCCGCATTCAAAAAAGACTTCATCGGCTGGCTCACAAAGGAGAATCCGGACATTGTCTGTATTCAAGAAACCAAAGCACAACCCCAACAAATAGACTCGGATAAATTGGCAGAACTCGGGTATAAAACCTACTGGTTTTCGGCTGAAAAAAAAGGATACAGCGGTACCGGAATTATTACAAAAACTAAGCCCGACCACGTAGAGTACGGCATGGGCATAGAAAAATACGACCGTGAAGGAAGATTTATTCGTGCCGATTTTGGAGACCGCTCCGTGGTTAGTGTATATCATCCGTCGGGTTCCAACGAATTACGCCAAGCTTTTAAAATGCAATGGCTTAAAGATTTTCAAAACTATATTGCCGAGCTGAAAAAAGAACGGCCGAAATTAATACTCGCCGGCGATTACAACATTTGTCGGCTGTGGATAGATATTCACAATCCGCAGAGGCAGCAAAAAACATCAGGTTTCCTTCCGGAAGAAAGGGAATGGTTTCAGTCTTTTGTAGATGACGGTTTTATTGATTCCTTTCGCTTACTTCATCCGGAAAAGACCGATCAATACAGCTGGTGGAGCTATCGTGCCGCCGCCCGAAAGCGAAACAAAGGATGGCGAATTGATTACCATATGGTTTCGGAAAACCTCAAACCGGACATAAAGACTGCCTTCATTCTGCCCGATGCCGTGCACTCGGATCATTGCCCGGTGGGAATTATCGTTGAGGGATTGTAGTGTCATATCAAGGATGAAATTTCGGGTAAGTTGCCGTTATTTTTTGCTTTTGTGGACTTACAAGAAGTAAGCATAGCCATAGCTACGTGAATCTTTTTTTTAGTTCTCAAAAAGGAAAAAGAGCAAGGCTTGCTGCGAAAGTTCATGCTTGATATGACAGTAATTGTAAATAAAAAACAAGCATCCGTCACATTATTCTTTTTGATATTCTGTAATAATGCTATTTTTACAAAATATGTTAAAAACAGCTCAAGTCATAAAGTCCACAGGAAGTTTCTATACGGTTCAATCCGACGAGAAGATATATTCTTGTACCATGAAAGGAAAATTCCGAACCAAGGGAATACGTTCTACAAGTCCCGTTGCCGTTGGAGATATTGTTGATTTTGAAATTGTGAGTACCCAAGAAAATACCGGAATTATTACAAAAATTCATGAACGTCGCAACGCCTTAGTCCGAAAATCAATCAATCTGTCGAAGAAAAGTCATGTCCTGGCGGCTAATATTGACTTATCCGTTGTGTTGGCCGGACTGAAAGAACCACACACCTACTCTTTATTTATCGACCGCGTGCTGGTTGCCGCAGAAAGCGACGGAATTAAATCTGCCATAGTTTTCAATAAAACAGATATATATTCCGACCAAGACATGAAACAACTCGAATACCTCCGACAAGTTTACGAGGCGGCGGGTTACCAGGTATTCAGTATTTCGGTAAAGCAGAACAAAGGTATTGATGCGGTGCGAGAATTAATTGATAATAAAACCATCATATTTGCAGGCAATTCCGGCGTAGGAAAATCATCACTCATTAATCTCTTGGAACCCGAACTTGAACTAAAAACCACAGAAATTTCAGAACAACATGAGCAAGGCAAGCACACCACAACCTTTGCCGAAATGTTTACAATCGGCAATACTCAGGTTATTGATACGCCGGGTATCAAAGGATTTGGTTTGGTGGATATTGATTTCCGGTTCTTATCAAAGTACTTTCCGGAAATGGACAGGCTAAGGCAGCAGTGCAAGTTCAATAATTGCACCCACACGCATGAACCAAATTGCAAAATTAAGGAAGCTGTAAGTTTCGGAACACTTTCCGAAGAACGATACAATAACTATTTAAAGATTTTGAACGAACAAAACGGCAAATATCGAGAAGATATCTATGATCTTGATTAAAGCCGAATTATACATAATAAAATGCCTCTTTAACCAAAATTAAGCCACTCAATTATATATCCTTTAAACGGTTAATAATTTTACTTTTACAAAGGGTGTACTTATTGAATAACAAGGTATTATATCATTAAATAATTAAACCATTGAAAGTATATATCAATTCCATTTCGCAAATTAATCTATGGGAACTCTACTGAACAAACTCTCATTTGCTTTTACAATTTTGCTGATTTTCGGCAACTCCCTCTCTGCTCAAATAAATAATATCCCCCTCAGTGCTGCGGCTCGCTATGCTGACGAAAAAATATTATCAAAATCAAGAACTCCCGTAAATACCGGGTTCAAGCCCCTGTTGTACAGAAGATGCAGCCCGCTGAAAACCAAAGACTCTTTACGCAATGAAAACGAAACACAATTTTTCAAAAAACACAGAAAAAATTGGTTCAACCGAAAACTGTTCTTTGAAAATTTTGTCGAAATATATTCTCAAGATTTCAGCCTAACAGCTAACCCTATAATTGACCTTAGGTACAAACAAATAGAGTCTTCCGGCGAAACCTATACTTTAAATACCCGAGGACTGGAATTGAAAGGTCGTTTGGGCTCCAAAACAGACTACTATACATCCTTTAAAGAAAATCAAGGCATTTTTCGTCCGGCACTCGACAGCTTCATCAGGGAGCGTCTTGTAGTTCCCGGACAAGGAGCAAGAAAAGACTTTAAAGAAAACGGACACGACTATGCTTCCGCATCCGGATATATATCCTACGCCCCCATACCGAGTGTAAATCTGCAACTGGGCCGGAAAAAACACTTCATCGGAGAAGGTTACCGCTCTATGCTCCTATCCGACAATGCATTCAACTATCCTTTTGCCGAATTTTCATGGGTTTACCAAGGGTTTCAATTCAATACCGTATTTGCCCAATTTGAAGACTTTGAAAAGATATATTATGAGTATCACCGGAAAAAGCATGCCGCATTCAACTACTTAAGCTATAATATAAACAACCGGGCAGAACTCGGTGTATTTGAGGGAGTTATTTACCAAAGTATCGACACTGCAGATTATAGCTACCACTTACCAACCGATTTTTTTATTCCTATTCCGGGGGTTCGCTCTTTGGCCAACAAGCAAAACTCTGAACAGCTGACTTTGGTCGGGCTCAACACAAAAATAATTCCTTTCAATTACGTTATGCTGTATGCTCAAAGCGTTTTTCAATTCAACTCAAAAGGCGTGGGATTTCAGGTGGGTGTGAAATGCTTTGATTTATTTTTTAACCGGCTCTCCGGCCACAGCCTATTCGTACAGGCAGAATATAATTCGGCAAACGGCAATTTATATGCTCAACCCCAAGGCGGCTACAACTCTTGGTCGCACTACAACCAAGAAATTGCTCACCCGGCAGGAACAAATTTTAATGAAATACTCTTGCATTCGGAATACCGATACAAGCGTTTCAAACTGTCAGCTTCCTATTTTTCAATTGAAAAAGAAAACAAAAATCTGACTATTTTCTTATCCGAAGAAGACATCAAAAACACAAGTCCCGAAATCGAGAATTTTACATTAACACGCCTACGTGTCGGTTATACAATCAATCCGAGTTATCAACTTGAACTGTTTGCCGGGCTTGATATCCGAAATCAAACACAACGCTTTATTTTAACAGGAATACGCACAAATATTTATAATTTTTACACCGATTTTTTATAAGATAACCGAAGAATCCTCGTTAAGGAATGAATACGAAATCAAATCCATGGAATTTTACTCCGCCAAAATACGCATAAAACTACTTCTGCTTATTGCTGCAATACTCATCGGAATAGGCTCACTATGGTATTCGAGCAGCCTTACAAACAAGTTGGAGGCCGAGGAGCAAAAAAAAATAAAGCTGTGGGCCGAAGCCGTTAAAGAAATTCAAGAAATCCCAATAGACGGTACAGTAAGCCCTACACTTTATAAAATTATTGAACAAAATAAAACAATTCCCGTCATACTAACCGACAGCAACGACAATATAATTGCTCACAAGAACCTAAGACCTCAAGAGTCAAAAACAAAAAACCATTTGCTCAGAACAATAATACAAATGAAATCCGAGCATAATGCCATTACCATTTCATTCTCTGAAAAAGATAAAAATTACGTCTATTTCAAAGACTCTCTTCTACTTAAAAGCTTATTGTATTACCCTTACATTCAGCTGGGTATAATTTTTCTCTTTATTCTGTCGGCCTACTTTGCTTTTTCCAATTCTCGCATAGCCGAACAAAACAAAATTTGGGCCGGCATATCAAAAGAAACGGCTCATCAATTAGGAACCCCCCTATCTTCGCTCATCGCCTGGACAGAATATCTGAAACTAAAAAAAGCCGATCCTGAAATGATTTTCGAAATCCAAAAAGATGTCAATCGGTTGGAAACCATTACCGACCGGTTTTCAAAAATAGGTTCTGCCCCCGTGCGTACACAAATTGAACTGATGCCCATTATAGAACAAACCGTAGGGTATTTAAAAAAACGCACGTCCAAAAAAATCAACTATTCCATTCAAAATGAAGTCTCGGCAACACACCATTTACCGCTCAATGAATCACTGTTTGCTTGGGTTATCGAAAATCTTTGCAAAAATTCTATAGATGCCATGGATGGAGAAGGAAAAATAATAATTTCTGTATTTACAAAAAAGGCCATAACTTATATTGATATTAGAGATACCGGCAAGGGTATAAGCCCAAAACAGCAGAAAAGCGTGTTTAAAGCCGGCTATACTTCTAAAAAGAGAGGATGGGGATTGGGGCTGTCATTAGCCAAACGAATAATTGAAGTTTATCATTTAGGGAAAATTTTTATCAAACAATCCGAGCCGGGAAAAGGAACCACCTTCAGGATACAGCTCAAAAACAATCCCTAAAATAAATGTTCGAATAAAAGTAAAAACATCAG
>JAYEIA010000330.1:0-5155 GCA_034659855.1 Bacteroidota bacterium | reverse complement strand
AAACCACCAAACACTATCAGCCCGGTAAGAGCCGCCAAAGATTTGGGAAATCGTAATTTATTCTCCAATAAACTTACCAACGGATAAATAAAATATGAAAATAATAAAGCCAAAACTATAGGATATAAAATCTGTCTAGCTATTATCAGAACATACACAAACATAATTGCAAAAAGAAAAAATGCGGTGAGTCTAAAAAGAAAAGATTTTTTGTGTTCCATAAGGTCTTAATATGTTATTGTTCGTAAAAAAATATATTACAAGTATAAAACTTATTTAACTCTTTTACGAATATTTATCCACTTTAAGTCACCCCATACCGGGGGGTAATAGGTATAATACAAATATATCAATTGCGGTAAAATAATTAGTTCCCCACATCATCTTATCACATTAATGACAGCCATTTAAGGCTTTGTTAAACAAATTCTGAGTAACCGTTAAAATTCTTTATGCCGACATATATCCGGTAAATTTCATATTTAAAATCTTTTAACTTATTATTTTAAGTAAATTTTATATGTTTGCACCCAATTTACAATATCAATTCTAATAAAAAAAAACAATGAAACATTTAATTTTTGTACTAATACCGGCACTGGTTTTATTCTCATGTAAACCTTCAGCTAAAGAGGGAAATTTCACGATAACCGGAACAATAGAAAACGGCTCGGGAAAACAAATCATTTTGAGTAATATCGGCTCTCGTCAAGTCAATCCATTAGATACTGTTGAAATATCCGACGACGGAGAATTCAGCTTCGGACAAGATGTTGAAGCTTCTGACTTTTTTATACTTCAACTTATGGGCGGTCAAGAAGCCATTACAGTAATCGGAGGACCCGATGTGCATATGACCATTACTGCTGACGCAAATAGTTTTGGAGAATATACTGTTGAAGGGTCTAAAGATTCCGAACTGATGTGGGAACTAAACAATCAGTTGGATTCTACCTTAAATAAAATCAAAGGATTATCGGCAAAAATGCAAGCCGCACAAGACGATACGTCCAAAAGAAGTCAAATAACTGCTGAATACATGAAAATTGCCGAAGGCCACGAAGCTTATTTGACCAAATTTATTGATGAAAATAAATCATCATTAAGTGCTCTTATTGCTTTGTCGCACAGCTTGGCTCCTCGCACAACAGTTCTTAATGTCAGAGACCACAAAGCATACTTTGACAAAGTTGATCAGGCCTTATTAAAAGCTCACCCTAAATCTCAGGCGGCTATTTCGCTTCATGAGTATATGGACCAAATTAACAATCCGCAACCCAAACCACAAAGCGGTATTTCTACAGGCACTGTTGCTCCTGATATCGAAATGCCTAACCCTGTCGGGAAAAAGATTAAACTCAGCTCAACAAGAGGAAATTATGTATTACTCGATTTCTGGGCCGGTTGGTGTCGTCCGTGCCGAGAGGAAAGCCCAAACTTGGTAGAAGCTTATAACAAATATCATGAAAAAGGCTTTGAAATTTATCAAGTTTCATTGGACAAAGAAAGAAAGCAGTGGCTTGATGCTATTGAGAAAGATAATCTTTCTGTTTGGATTCATGTTAGTGATCTTGATTTTTGGCAAACAGCAACAGCTCAGAGATACGGAGTACGTGCAATTCCGGCAAATTTTTTATTGGATCCCCAAGGAAAAGTAATTGCAACAAACCTAAGAGGTTCTGCTTTAAACTCTAAATTGAAAGAAATTTTTAAATTCTAAATTTTCGTAACAACACAACAAAGCACCGAGTATATTTTACTTGGTGTTTTTTTTATATAAATATTCAAAAAATCTTAAATTCAGACTTCATTTGTTTTAATATTTTAAATAGCGATACTCCCCTGAGATAAAGGCTGCTATATGATTTTGCGTTATAATTGGACACAAGTATTATTTGTAAAAATTCAAACGTTTAATAATGAAGCTGATAACAACAGAGGTCAATTTGTTTCAAAATTTCTTTGTCTGACATTCAAGCATTTGCAATTAGACACAAGATCTATTTTTTTATATTAAAACAGAAGAAGTCTGAAATTTATTTTTTTAGAAGAAATTTGTACATTGCAGAAAACTCTAAAAACACAAAAAATGAAACACCGAATAATTTACATTTTATTTTCAGCACTCGTTGCATTTTCTTTTACAAGCGATAAACCCGCCTATATGCTATTTAATAAAAAAGGCCAAAAAACCGACTATAAAAAAATGTTGAAAGATCTGCAAAAAGCCGATATCGTATTCTTTGGCGAAATGCACACCGACCCTATTTCTCATTGGATGCAATATGAAATAACAGCAGATTTATATACTGATAAAAAAGATAAACTGGTACTTGGAGCAGAAATGTTTGAAGCCGACAATCAACTTCCGATAGATGAATATCTGGCAGGACTGTACTCCGCAAAAAAATTTGAAGCCGAAGTAAAACTATGGGGAAACTATAAAACAGATTATAAACCGGTTCTTGATTTTGCCAAAGAAAAAGGACTGAAATATATTGCCACCAACATTCCCCGACGGTATGCCTCTGTGGTTCACAAAAAAGGATTTGAAGGAATGAAAAAATTATCTCAAGAAGCCAAAAAATATATCGGTCCTGATTTGGAAGAGTTATATGACAAAGATGTAGCCTGCTATGCAAATATGATGAAGATGGCCGGAATGGGCGGACATGTCAATGAAAATTTCCCCAAAGCCCAAGCGGCTAAAGATGCCACCATGGCACATTTTATTTTAAAAAACAGGAAAGACGGAGAACTGTTTTTTCATTTTGACGGAGCCTATCATTCCGACAATTACGAAGGTATCGTGTGGTGGATAAAACAATTACAGCCCGAACTAAAAATAAAAACCATCAGTGTCCAATATCAAAAAGATATGACAACTCTAAGCGAAGAGAATATTAACCGAGCTGATTATATAATAACTGTTCCGGAGAGTATGACTAAAACAAACCGATAAGCATTTAATTTTATTAAAAAAAATGACGCAAAACTTAAAGCTTGGCGTCATTTTTTATTCTGCTCATTCACAATTAATTTACAATAATCTTTTTATAATATTTTCTGCCGACAGTATTAATTTTTAGAATGTAAACTCCGGAAACCTTCGGTACATTTACAAAAATATTATTTGACGGATTGATATCAATTTTGCTTACAGATTTACCCGAAAGGGAAATAAACTCTATGGAGGTTATTTGTTCCGAAGTTTTTACCATAACCGTATTTCCGGCAGATATCGGGTTAGGCTCAACAAAAACAGCTCTGCTTACATTTTCAACATCAGCGGCCAGCATACCGACAACCGGATTTTGATTGGCTGTTTCGGTAATATAATATTCATCTCCTTCCTCTCCAAAATAACCGCAAACCATTACTGTATATTCTCCCTCGGGCCCGGTGAGTTCAACGCATTCATTTTCCGTTCCTTTATATACACAAAACCAACCGGAAGAACCGATTTGCTCGCCTTGTCCAAACTCAGTATTTGCAGTATAAGTAATTCCGTTACCGGGTTCGGGTGTTTCCGGCAATACATCTCCTTCTTTCATAAAAGCAATATAGCTACAGGCCGTCCCATTATCCCACCTCAAAGCTCCCCACTCTTTTACAGGTAAATCAATAAGAACATTGGAAGCCTGCACTATTTCGTATTCATAGGCACCAATCGTAGGATGTTCCGTATCTCTATATACTCCGTTAATATCCGTTGAAACATCGCTAAGGTATTCTGCATTCAGAACAGCGGGTGAACAACTTTGAGGGTAACAGGCTTCAAGCATGGGTTCCGAATAAATTGAATGTTCACCGCTTGAGGTAAACGTTTGAAACTCTTCAAAAGTCATGTGCCTGGAATCAGCATAGGCGAATACATTGTCACTTACATCGGCATCCACAAAATACAAATTGTGGTCATTTTGTGTAAAAGGCTGATTATTGGTGAATGCGAATAAACCATAGGCAACGGTGTGATCGGTAACTCCGTCTCGCTTTCCGAGCCTGTTATTGAAAATATTATTTTTCATTAATATATTTTCACTGTTTGTGAATAATCCGTAGGAACGCGAGATACCACTCAGCCCGTTTATTTCATCAGGAGGCATATTAACGGTGTTGTTGTACAGCTTTACAAGCGAAGTACCCGACAAGTTATTAAGAACAATACCGGACGGATACTCAAGCAACTCATCACCACCACCGGATGCCACATGATCAATGATATTATTAATCGCAATAAACTCTGCATCCGTACTTTCGAAAAAGTACAGACCATAGGCCGTTGTAGCCGGTAGTTCGGATATAATATCTTCAATCCGGTTATTATAGATGTAATTGGTTCCGATAGCGTCGCAAACACCAATTCCCATCGCCGGATAACCGGTTTGATTTTTAATATTAAAAACATGGTTATCATGAATCATCGCCTCAGTTGAGTGATACAGGTAAATTCCGGCGTATTGCGTATAATCAGCTTCTGTTTCACTGCCGACTTCATTTTCAGATATATTCGGATTTTCCGCTTGGTCCAGAACCATTCCGTAATAAAATCCAAAAAGATGATTATTGTGAATTATAGTTCCGTTTGATTGGGAAAGATAAATCCCTATGTTGTTCAAATAGGCGTTGTTTCCGTGAAAAATACAATTCAAGATATTCAGAGAATTGCCCGTAGCAATAATTACCTTATTTCCGGACCCCTCATGAGTGTTTCTCAACGTCAAATTCCGATTTTCTTCGGTGTTATATGACCCGTTCAGAATAACGAAATCTGCTTCAATACTTATCAGCGGCTCGTTAGTGCCAACCGGAGTTCCTGAGATCTCAGTGGTTACTCCGTCGGCCGGCCTTATTGTTAAACGGTTTGTGGAACTGTTTCCCGGATAATCCGGAATTTCCAACGGAAAACTTTCACCCGTTGAGGTATAACTTACAGACAGTTCAAAAGTAACCGAACCGGCGGCACCATTGGTCGTTAAACTTCCTACGGCTTCGGTAAGAGTTTCCATATCTCCTCCGACTCCGATACTATACACCCCGGAGAGTGGGGTCTGTGCCCCGACGGATAACACGATAAATAAACAAATTAGCGATGTTATTAATTTTCTCATAACAATTTAGTTTTTAGTGGATAACTCCAAAAAGTTACAAAAAA
>JAYEIA010000329.1:0-5158 GCA_034659855.1 Bacteroidota bacterium | reverse complement strand
TTTCGACATATTTTTAGCTGAATCATAATTTTATGGCTATAGTTTAGAATAGAGGTGCTTTTTTGAATAAAGTGATTATAAGGCTTTTACAAGATAATATTCAAATTTTCGGAGGTTGAGCATGTTTTTTTGCAAACAACATGCTCAACCTCCGAAAAAGCAACGGCATTCCTTATTTTTCCGGAATCCACTGTGCTCGCTGACAGCAGAATACTTGTAACTTGCAATGAGATGGATACTGAAACTAGTTCAGCCTGTCAGAAAATCAACAAGGTAATATGCTATTAATCAGTGAACTATATAACTGTTCAAAAATCATGAAAAACCACTAAATTATTATCAACATTTTCCTTGAAAAGAGCCAATATTGATTAAGAAATGAGTTTATAATGCCCTTTTCGATTATGCGTACCGCAAGGGAGGAATAATAAAGACAGGAACATCTAATTATTGAATATGAGTCTTATAAAAAGAAATAAAATATGGAGTTCGTTTAACCTCCAAGCCGAATATGTATTATTGGTCAGAATTCTGATTTTAATGCTTCTGTTTTTTATATCTCGTTTGGGGTTTTATTTGTTTAATACCGCACATTACCCCGGACTTGAGTTGTCTGATTTGCTGAGAATGTTTGCCGGAGGTACAAAGTTTGACATTTCGGCAATCATGTTTATCAATGCATTTTATGTTTTACTGTTCTTATTACCGCTGCCTTTTCGCTATTCAAAAACTTATCAATCTGTATTGAAATGGTTTTTTGTGGTGACCAATGGTTTGGCATTGGCTGCAAATACAACGGATTTTATATATTTCGATTTTATACTCAAACGAACTACCACCGATGTTTTTATGTTTGCCCAAGAAGGGAATATCGGTACTTTACTTAAACTTTTTCTTATTGATTATTGGTACGGGCTGTTGTTTTGGATTGGGCAAATGGTTCTTTTTGTATTTCTGTACAATAAAACAGACCTGAAAAAACCTGAAGCCGTAAAAAAAATCCCGTATTATATTTCTTCCGTTTTGTGGATAGCCATTAGTGGGTATTTCTCAGTTATAGCCATGCGAGGCGGTTTTACCGGAACCACACGCCCGATAACTCTCGGGAATGCCGGCAAATACACCGAAAAACCTCTTGAAATGGCCATTGTTTTAAATACGCCCTTTACCCTAATTAAAACGGTGGATAAAAAGCCTCTGCCCCCAAAGTCCTATTTTTCAGATGACGAATTAACTAAAATATATAATCCCGTACATCAGCCCAATGATTCCAACAAATTTAGGAATGATAATGTAGTCATATTAATTATTGAAAGTATGGGACGAGAATATATTGCTGCTTTAAATACCGATTTGGATCAAGGAAAATATCAGGGATATACTCCTTTCTTGGATTCATTGGTAAAAGAAAGCAAGGTGTTTGTTCGAGGTTTTGCCAACGGCAGAAAATCAATTGACGCTTTGCCCTCAGTAGTTGCAAGCATTCCGTCGGTGGTACAACCCTTTGTTACTTCAAAATATGCGACCAATAAAATAAGCAGCTTGGCTAGTTTGCTAAAGGAACAAGGATATCGTACAGCCTTTTTTCACGGAGCACCGAATGGATCCATGGGGTTTGAGTCCTTCATGAAAGTTGCCGGCTACGAAAACTATTTCGGTATGACGGAATATGCTAATGACAGCGATTTTGACGGATCTTGGGGGATATGGGATGAAGAGTTTCTACAATATTTTGCCCGAAAAATGGAGGACATGGAAGAGCCTTTTCATACCTCCTTCTTTTCTGTCTCATCGCACCATCCGTTTAAAATTCCGGAAAAATATAACGGAACATTTAAGAAAGGAACCCGAAAAATTCATATTCCGATACAATATACGGATAGGGCTTTGAAAAAATTTTTTGATAAGGCAAAGGAAACCGATTGGTACAAAAACACGCTTTTTGTAATAACTGCCGATCATACTAATCAATCTCAACATCAAAAGTATAAAACAAGTGTGGGGCAGTATGCGGTTCCTGTGGTATTTTATCATCCCGGCGATTCCTCATTGAAGGGAATGGATTCCACCGTTACGCAACAGTTGGATATAATGCCTACAGTTCTCGGCTATCTCAATTATCCGGGTGACTATCTTTCATTCGGTTTTAATGTATTGGATAAACCGGAAGCGAGTTTTGCCATAAATTACAAAAATTCAACCTACCAAGTGATTCAGGATGACTACGTTTTGCAATTCAGAAACGAAAAGTCGGTAGCATTGTACAACTATGAGAAGGATCCGTTGCAAAAAAATAATTTGTTGCAAAAAAATACTTCAAGGGTTGTTAAAATGGAACTGTTGGTGAAAGCATTTATTCAACAATACAACAATCGAATGATAAATAACTTGTTGACGGTGAATTAACCCGAATAATTCGGGAATTAATATTAACCCCAATGAAAGCGTCTGTATATTAACCTATTGATTATTTTTCTGCAAAAAATGATGAGAGTCAAATTTGTGACATTTTATTTTTTAAATTTATCGTTACAATATCAATTCAATTAATATTTCATACTGCTTTCTATTGAAAGTTTAGGACTAATTGAGGTTAAAAAGTAAACCCGGCAATTAAAAAAAGAGCAACTTGAAAAAATTGCTCTTTATGTTAATTCTAAAAATTTGATTTATACCAATTGGTTGAAATTGGGATTACTCACAATCAATGTCTTCCAGGTTCTCGTTCCAACAATGCCAATCTTGGTCTTCAAAATGAGTCGTGTCTCTGACATGACCCGCTTTGCTTGCCTTGTCCCATTCAATCTCCGTCAGCTGTTCTTCTACACTGTTGTATATGGTGTAATAGTTTGAGAATTCTCCTTCGGTATTGTCATTTCCGTACAGAATGTAGCCGTTAATTTCTTTTGCTGATTTTTTAATGTTGGTGTATCGGATATTTCCGCTTGTGCCGTTACTTTCCCAATCAATTTGAAGAAGTTCCACATCATTTGACTGGCTTTCATACATAATCCAATAGCCGCCGGAATTATTCAACGCACTTTTCCCTTTATACCATAAGAAGTCATTACAAACGCCTTCTTTGGAAATATACATTTTCCATTCCGAAGAGTCGTTGACAAGCGAACCATAAAGATCTGCCGTGTGGGTTATGCCCAAAACAGAAAAATCAAATGACCACAGCCAAGTTTCATTGGATTGATAAACGGGTTCGTGGTTTTGGACAGCTTCAGCATACGAGGCAACGGGAATAGCTAATCCCACAGTAATAAAAACATTCCATACCATAACATTGGTAACGGAATATCCAAAGTTAGCATAAGTGGCTTTGTCCGGAGAATCGTTAAAGTCCGAAAAGTCTGCAATCAACGATGATTCCGGGGGAAGAACAGGGGGAGTATCAGGTTCTTTGTCGCATGAATTAAGAGCCAACGCAACAAACAGCAAGGTAATGGACAGAATGTATATTGATTTTTTCATGTTAAAAAAGATTAAAAGATGTTATAAATGTTTAATGCAAATATACGATTTTTGTTTTCAAATGCTACAATATTTTCAATAAATCCACCTAATAATTGTTTGATTTGCTGAATATTATTTTACATTTATCGTTCTCAAATTCTTTTCGAGTTTGAATTTTTACAGCCAAGAACTATTTTGCCGGTGTATGGAGACAAATGAACAGCAAAAAACAGATAGTTTTTATGCTCCGGTTTCGACTTTTCTAATATCCTGTAATCTTTTTTTGTATATTTGCCCGCTGAACAAAAATCGGCAAATCGTATTTGCCAATACAGTAAAGCTACTCACAGAGGATGAATGATTTTGTATTTCTATTTAGTGTCTGAACGGAAATAGACGAATTTTACGAAATGAGTTTTTTTTGATGAGATTTTTATTTTTTTAAATTTGGTGATGCCACTGTATCAGCGAATTAAAAAAAATAAAAATATCGCAAAAAAAAACATTTCTAATTTTGGGTATTTCCGTTCAGACACTATTTAGTAATCCGGTGACATTAATTTTTTTAAAACAATAAAAAAATCCGTAAAGGGAAATATATGAAACAGAATACTACAAAAATTATAGAACGCGGATTGTTGTTGGCCACAGTTATATTTGCCGTTATAGGTGTACTTACTGTTTTTACCAATTCGAGTGAAACTAAGGATGAGCTTCCTCCAAAAAATACAACATACAACGTCAAAGCTATAAAGACACCTATGGATGTGAGTTTTGCCGGAGAGCAAATGCCCATGGCGAATTTTGATGTCAGAGAAGCCTTAGATAAAGAACTTCATAAAGTATGTTATTGGCATTCCGAAACTTTCTTGTACTTGAAGCGTGCCAATCGCTATTTCCCTGTTATTGAGAAAATATTGAAAGAAAATAATGTTCCCGAGGATTTTAAATATTTGGCCATTGCCGAAAGTGGTCTTGAAAATGTTACATCACCCGCAGGAGCCAAAGGATTTTGGCAGTTCATGAAACCCACAGCCAAAGAGTATAAGCTTGAAGTGAATTCGGAGGTAGACGAGCGCTATCATTTGGAGAAATCAACCAAGGCGGCTTGTCAATATCTGAAAAGAGCCTATCGTAAATTCGGAAGTTGGACAATGGCGGCTGCGGCATACAACACCGGAGAGGGTAATCTGGAACGGCAAGTACACAAGCAAGGACAAACCGGCTATCACGATTTGCTGTTAAACTCCGAAACCGGGCGCTATGTCTATCGAACGGTAGCCATTAAATTGGTGTTGGAAAATCCGAGTTATTACCGATTTAATATTGAAACCGATGATTTGTATAAACCTTATGACTGCAAAACTGTAATACTGGACAGCACAGTAATTGATTTTGAGGAATATGCCGGAATGAATAATACAAATTATAAAGTGTTGAAAATTTTGAACCCTTGGTTGAGAAATAATTCATTGACGAACTCCAAAAAGAAAAGCTACAAAATAAAATTGCCGGTTGACGGAATGCGACAAGAGTTGTACTAAGGAACGCAAATAAAATTCCAACTAACGTTAAAATTAGTTACTGATTATCAATTGTTTATAAAATTTGTATTTTTATCATTTTTCTGTCATTTTCCTCCGCCGGTGCGAGCTTGCAGCTCGTACTTCACTATTCTTGTCGATATCAGTACGAG
>JAYEIA010000328.1:0-5158 GCA_034659855.1 Bacteroidota bacterium | reverse complement strand
TGCTAACATCGGAAATAATAAAATCTTTGCCTTTAACAGCTTTAAAAACGTCCAATGCAGATTGTTCACTTTTGAGTTGGTTTTTATATTTGGCTTCAAAAGCATCTTTTTTATTACCGGAAGCACTCAATAATGCACCGGCTCTGAATGAACTTGTTGGTTCAAAGTCTAATATTTCACGCTCTCGCTCCACCAATATTCTTACAGCAACAGACTGCACTCGCCCGGCAGACAAAGATGACTTCACTTTTTTCCATAATACGGAAGACAGCTGAAAGCCAACCAATCGGTCCAATACTCTCCTGGCTTGTTGAGCATTGACCAAATCAACATTAATTTCTCCCGGATTTTTTACTGCTCGGGTTATGGCTTGCTTTGTAATTTCATTAAAAACAATGCGCTTACTGTTTTTATTCTTAAGTTTCAGTGCTTCATACAAATGCCATGCAATTGCTTCTCCCTCACGATCCTCATCAGAAGCCAGATAGACAATATCTGCCTTTTTGACTTCTTTATTCAAATCTCTGACAACTTTTTTCTTATCCTCAAGCACTTCATAAATCGGGTTATAGTTATTTTTTATATCTATACCGTAATCCTTCTTCACCAAGTCTCTGATGTGCCCGTAACTGGACAAGACCTTATAATCTTTCCCAAGAAACTTTTCTATGGTTTTTGCTTTTGCGGGGGACTCTACTATTACCAATTTCTTACTCATAAAACGAGATATATTATTTTACGGGTAAAGGATTCTTAATTACAAAATCTGACATCTCAACGCCTTCACCTTATTATTATAAATTTTCGCAAAGTAACAGATAATAAAATTCAGCATCAAATTTTTTTACCGGAAATACAAACTTTACAGTGCGTTTATGTCTGATTATCAAGCCAAGAAGACATAAATATCCTAAAAATTTAAGGAAAATATTCTTCAAATTCGGACTTCGTCTGTTTTAATATAAAAAATGAACATTGTGTATAATTGCAAATGCTTAGTGACATGTCAAGTATGAAATTTCGGGTAAGTTGCCGCTATTTTTTCTTTTTGTGAACTTACAAAAAGTAAGCATAGCCATAGCTACGTGAGTCTTTTTTTATGAATCAAAAACGAAAAAGAACAAAACTTGGTACGATATATCATGCTTGACATGACACCGGATACCTTACAAAACAACTTTTGAAACAAATTCACACCTGCCGTCATCTATCTAACTATCATGCATTTGTGTTTTTTTTTGCAAATATTATCTGCGCCCAATTATATCGCAAAATCATATAGCAGCCTTTATATTAAAGGAGTACAGTCATTTAAAATATTAAAATAGACGAAGTCTGCAAATTATACATTTTCTTATTTATCTTCGCCCCGTTAAAATAAACTCAGATGTTAAAAAAATCTAAACAAAGAAGACGTAAACCCGATTGGTTGAAAATAAAATTACCGCAGAAATCGGCCTATCGTTCAGTGAGCCAAAGTATCAAAGAGAAAGGCTTACATACCATTTGCACCAGCGGGAAATGCCCCAATTTGGGCGAATGCTGGGACAGAGGAACCGCAACATTAATGATACTCGGAGATATTTGTACGCGTTCGTGCAAGTTTTGTGCGGTAAAAACCGGCAAACCTTTGCCTGTCAGTACAGAAGAGCCTCAAAAGGTTGCTCTCGCCGTTCAAGAATTAAATTTAAAACATTGCGTATTGACTTCGGTAGACAGAGATGATTTGAAAGACGGAGGAGCCTCAACATGGGCGGAAACCATAAAGCAAATAAAAAAACTAAACCCGGGCACAACCATAGAATCTTTAATTCCTGATTTTGACGGAAATACAGATCTTATTCAGCAAGTCATTGATGCCGGTCCGGAAGTAATTTCTCATAATTTGGAAACAGTTCGTCGGCTTAGCCCCCAAATGAGATCCAAAGCAGAATACGACAGAAGCCTATCCGTGATCAAATTTTTATCAGAGGCCGGCGTTCGATCCAAATCGGGTATTATGGTCGGGCTCGGAGAAACTCACGAGGAAGTATTGCAAACCATGGACGACCTGAGAAGAGTCGGTTGCAAAGTAATGACCATTGGGCAGTATCTGCAACCTACAAAAAATCATGCAGAAGTTGTAGAATACATCAACCCGGACAGATTTGAAGCCTGGCGGAAACAAGGGATTCAAAAAGGCTTTACTTTTATTGAAAGCGGCCCGTTGGTTCGCTCCTCTTATCGTGCAGAAAAACATGTTTAAGGATTACTGCGTTCAGCTTAAAAAGTTATAAAGTTGAAAGTTTATACAGTTAAAGTACCAAAGATATAAGTTTTAAGTTAATTGTAAAACAATTCATAAGGCATTGATAATTAAGCACAAACTTGTTTTGCTAAAATAAAGCATACGAGACCGGACTCATTACAGATATACATTTATGCCAAACATAATATTTTCGGAGAAAGGACTGATTCAATATTCTGAAGCCTTAGAATTTCAGAAAAATTTATTTTACTTCAAAATAAAAGAAAAAAAAGCCGGAATAACTCCTCAAAACCATATATTTTGGTGCGAACACCCCCATGTTTATACATTAGGGAAAAATGGAGATCCGAACAACCTACTTATAAACGAGGATTTTCTCAATAAAATAAATGCCGGTTATCACCAAAGCGACAGAGGCGGCGATATCACTTATCACGGGCCGGGCCAAATTGTAGGCTATCCGATTATTGATACCGACCAATTTGGTATGGGCGTGAGTGCGTACATATATGCTTTAGAACATGCCGTGATGGAATTGTTAACAGACTACAACATCAGCGGTCAATTAAAAAAAGGGGCTGCCGGCGTGTGGTTGGAACCGGGCAGCCAAAGGGAACGAAAAATTTGTGCTGTGGGAGTTAAAATGAGTCACGGGATAACTATGCACGGATTTGCCCTCAATGTAAACACAGATTTATCGTACTTCAACCACATAAATCCTTGCGGGTTTGAAAATAAAGGGGTAAGCTCCTTACAGAAAGAACTTGGAAAAGAAATTTCAACCCATACTTTAAAACTAAAATTACAAAAAATATTAAAAAACATTCTCCTGAAAGGAAAAATCAAAAAATCTTTTGTATAATCAAACTATTTGTATATACTTGCAGAGTATTACTACCGAGCAAACTATAGTTTGCTCATGCTTGAATATCAAATCTATTACACATTCCAATAAATATAATTAATAACCCGGCTCAAAAAAAAGCCAAAATATGCTTATTTCAAAAGCGAAATAAGTCTTACCGAATTTAAACAAATAAAAATGGACGACATTTTAACCTTAGAGAAGAAAAAAGTACTCGAAATACGTACTATTGCAAAATCTCTTGGCATTAAAAGAACAGACAAGTACAAGAAGAAAGAATTAATCTACAAAATTCTGGATGAACAGGCTGTTGGAGAAGCTCAAAAAACGGTTCAAAAGAACAAACCTTCCGTAAGAAAAAAAACCAACAAGCCGAATAAAGAAGAAAACGACAGGAAAAAAACGACTTCAAAAAAAGCACATCATTCTTCTGACTCTGAAACTAAAACGCATCAGTCACAGAGTAAAACCCAAAGTCATACTAAAAGAGAGACCTCTAAGAAAAAGGAGGATAATAACCGCTCCGGACACAATCCAAGAGAAAAAAAACACGACACAAGAAAGCTCGAAACGAACAAGCACGAGACAAACAAACACGAGACAAACAAACAGGATAAAAGCAAACAAGAGCAACGAAAAAGAATAAGTCGCCCGGCTAATAAAAAAACGGAACAACCTAAAAAGCAGGAAAATAACAACAAGCAGCAACAGCAGCCAAGGAAAAAATTTGACCCGTCGTATGAATTTGATGCCGTTATTAAAAATACAGGTGTTTTAGAAGTGATGTCTGACGGATACGGATTTTTAAGATCTTCAGATTACAATTATTTCAATTCTCCTGATGACATATACGTCTCTCAATCTCAAATCAAACTTTTCGGACTGAAAGACGGAGATACCATAACAGGTAGCATTCGTCCTCCGAAAGACAATGAAAAATATTTTCCGCTTATACGGGTAGAAGAAATTAACGGCAAAGAACCACAAACCATAAGAGACAGAATTCCTTTCGGTGATCTCACTCCTTTATTTCCGGAAGAAAAATTCAATATCACAGAGAAAGACTCAACGCTCTCAACAAGGGTTATTGACTTATTCTCTCCCCTGGGAAAAGGACAAAGAGGGCTCATTGTTGCACAACCCAAAACCGGAAAAACAGTTTTACTCAAACATATAGCCAATGCAATTGCGGCAAATCATCCGGAAGTGTACATGATCATTTTGCTCATAGATGAACGACCGGAAGAGGTTACAGATATGGAGCGAAGTGTAAATGCCGAAGTCATTTCTTCAACTTTTGATAAGCCTGCAGGGAATCATGTCAAAGTTTCTGAAATTGCATTAAAAAAAGCCAAACGACTGGTTGAATGTGGTCATGATGTTGTTATTTTGTTGGACTCAATAACACGCCTGGCCAGAGCATACAATACCGTTTCTCCGGCTTCCGGAAAAGTTCTTTCCGGTGGTGTTGAAGCCAATGCTCTGCACAAACCCAAAAAATTCTTCGGTGCTGCACGAAATATTGAAGGCGGCGGCTCATTATCAATTATTGCTACGGCTCTTATTGAAACCGGCTCTAAAATGGATGATGTAATCTTTGAAGAATTTAAAGGAACAGGTAATATGGAGCTACAACTTGACCGAAGACTGGCCAACAAGAGGATCTATCCTGCCGTGGATGTTATGGCTTCAGGAACAAGGCGTGAAGACCTTCTTCTTTCGGACGATATGGTTAATAAAATGCGCATACTCCGACGATATCTTGCCGACATGAACCCGGTGGAAGCCATGGAGTTTATGAAAAACAGAATGGTAAGAACTAAAAATAATGAAGAATTTATTGCTACAATGAATTCAAACAGATAATAGACCGCTCTCATTTTACAAAAACAGCTGCAAAATTGCAGCTGTTTTTTTATTGCCCCTTTCTAAAAAATTCTTGACTATCTTTTACAATTCTTTTGTATTCTTTTGTAAATTTGCTCCTTTGATAATTCACCAAACATTTTATTTCTTAAAAACATCATAATCATTCAGCAAAATGG
>JAYEIA010000327.1:0-1011 GCA_034659855.1 Bacteroidota bacterium | reverse complement strand
CGCAGCGGGCTGAGAATATATCCGGTGAAGCCAATCTTAAGTATCAAAATTTTGAGTACTAAGGCTACCTGTGAAACAGAACTGGCCGCAAGGTATTCTTGGCGCGGCGGTAATATAATTGAACAAGAGTCGGAGAATGAAATCCTTGATACAACTTGTATTTCAGATTCAAATATACCGGTAAGACAAAAGCTGAGAAAGAATTTGTTTTCGGCAAGTCTTTTTATACCGGCGATTTTATATGGCTTGCCTCGCCGAATATTCCATAAATTAAAAAATGCCAATTTACGAAAAATGTGGAAAGAAGAGGTATTGGGCTCCAATCAAAACAACTCAACACTAAGTAAATCGTTGGCTTTCGGAATATTTATGGGGCTGACTCCGATTTGGGGTTGGCAAACTGTTCTGACCCTTGCCGGCTCACATATCATGAAATTAAATAAAGCATTGGCCGTAATTGCCTCATACATTAGTTTACCTCCGTTTATGCCTATTATTATGTTCGCTTCATTCTATCTCGGAGCACTGGTTTTGGGCAATACATTCAATATTGATTTCAGCCGGGGAGTAAACTTTGATTTAATTAGCCGAAATATTCTTCAGTACATTATCGGCAGCATAATATTGGCCATAGCCGGAGGTATTATTACATTTTTGTTTTCTATTATTCTTTTTAAATTTTTCAGAAAAGATAAGTCCTGAGATTTATCCGGAAATAATAAGGGATTGTTCCGAAATAATTTGACGCTTTCAACTCGTTCTTTTGCCCTTTTAGTTTTGAAGGGTGAAGGGTGAATGGTGAGGGGTGAAGGGCATAGCCGTCAAGTTAAGATATAAACAACATGCCCAACCTCCGAAAGTAAAAAAATATTGCTCTAACAAACTTAATACAGACTGTAATTCAACTAATTAACGTTTTAGCTTGACGGCTATGGGGTGAAAGGTGAAGGGTGAAGTTTATTTAAACTCGTTCTTTTGGGCTTGATTTTTGCTCGTTCGCAAAAAATCTTG
>JAYEIA010000326.1:0-5189 GCA_034659855.1 Bacteroidota bacterium | reverse complement strand
TATAAAAAAAGAGGGAAAACGCAAGATCACACACGCACCGTAAGGTTCAATGCTATTAAAAATGACTACAATATAGTAATAGGAATAGCCGGTGCCGACGGACTGGCAACAGGGGGTTTTACAATAAAGGCAGATTTAAAAACAAAAGTTCAAAATACGTCTGAGCAAAGGCCCTTGAATCTATACAGAGCCAAGGCCGTAAAAGGAAAAACTTTAGGATACAAGGGAAATCTAAACGATGGAGTAAAAATACACGATTTATCTTGGGCATCAAAAAGTTCAACAGCTTGTTTTCCTGCAACTCAAAACAAAAAATTTACAGGCAATCACATGCTATATGTTACTGAAATACCTACTCATTCTGTAATGAATATAAAGCTAATTCCTAAAGATAAATCTAAAAACATGAGTCTTTATGCCTATACCACAGGAACCAACAGCAAAGTATATCCGCCTGCATTGAGTTCTTGCGTAAGCTGCGAATCCGACCATAAATGGGACTATAAAAAAAGAGGAAAAACGCAAGACCACACAAGATCCGTAAGACTTAATGCAATAAATAATCCGTATAGAGTTGTGATTGGAGTAACCGGAGCTGACGGGCTTAGTTCCGGAGAATTTAATTTGCAAATTACAGTTAAATAGTTAGTTGAAAATGAATAATTTATAAAACCTGTCAAGCAGTTTAAAGTTGTTCGGCAGGTTTTCATTATTCTTCAATATGGTAGCCACTGACAACTTTTCCGAAACTGTATGAAAAATATATTCCATAAAGAATATTATGATTTTATTCAGTAGCCATAATTTCATTTTTTTGAGGATAAGTTTCAAGAAACACCCCTGCTCGGCGACGTTTTGTGGCGGCGTAACTACGCCGAACAATTACCGGCATTTTATAACACAACCGAAGTAAAGCAAAATTATTAAAAATTGGCTCAAAAAAATATACGACTTGCAAACAAAATACCAATATTTTAGTATTTTAGCAATGCAATATGAGTTTAAAAACAGAGATGATAACGGGATGCTAAACAAAAGCAAAGTCACAAACTTCGCTCAGCGGCAGTTTTTTATTCCAAAAACCAACAACTTGAGCTTTTAAGTCTCAGATTTCTTTTTCGAATATTGAACTTGAAAAACATACGACAGAATGAAGAAAATAATAAATATAAGACTCACTCCCAAGCAAGCATCAGAGGAATTATTGTTTCGACCGGTGGCAGCAAAAAAAATAGGCGTAGAGGAGGAAGATATTACAGGAGTACGTATCTTAAAACGATCAATTGATGCCAGAGGCAGAGAGGTGTTTGTGCAGTTGAGAATTGCAATTTGGACCAATGAGCCGATGCCGCCGGAGGATGAATTTCAGATAAATTACCAAAAAGTAGAACACAAAAAACGAATATTAATTGTCGGTTCCGGACCGGCCGGATTATTTGCGGCTATTAAGCTGATAGAAGAAGGGTATAAACCGGTCATTCTTGAGAGAGGCAAGCAGATAAGCCCCCGAAAGCGTGATGTTGCTCAATTGAACAGAAACAATCCGGTAAATCCGGAATCAAATTATTGTTTCGGAGAGGGAGGAGCAGGAACTTTTTCAGACGGTAAATTATATACCCGATCCGGTGGGAAAAAAGCGGTTAAGCGAATCTTGAATATCCTTAAATATCACGGAGCCGATACGGATATATTGCAAGATGCCCACCCGCACATCGGAACCAATATTCTGCCTCGCATAATTAAGGATATAAGAGAACATATATTAGCAGCCGGCGGCGAAATTCATTTCAATACCAAACTGGTAGATTTTGAAATGGAAGGCGGTAAAATAAAATCTGTTATTACTCAAAAGGGAGATAAAGTAGAGGGAGATGTCGTGATTTTGGCCACCGGTCATTCGGCACACGATATTTATGAACTTTTGCATACCAAAGGTTTTCAGCTCGAAGCCAAAAGTTTTGCAATGGGAGTGCGTATAGAGCATTCTCAAGATTTAATCGACAGCATTCAATACAGTTGCGATTACCGAGGAGAGTATTTGCCGGCTGCAACCTATAGTCTGGTTCAACAAGTACGGGGCAGGGGAGTGTATTCGTTTTGTATGTGCCCGGGAGGTTTTATTGTCCCTG
Source organism: Bacteroidota bacterium (assembly GCA_034659855.1). Taxonomy (GTDB): domain Bacteria; phylum Bacteroidota; class Bacteroidia; order Bacteroidales; family JAADGE01; genus JAYEIA01. The sequence continues at coordinate 3,060 of JAYEIA010000326.1, read as the reverse complement.
CTGTAACCGGCCCCGAAGAACTGGTGATTAACGGAATGTCTCCTTCCAAAAGAAATTCAAAGTTTGCAAATTCAGGAATTGTGGTTGAAATTTCTGAAAAAGATTTTCCCGAAAAGGAGAAATACGGGGTTTTAGCCGGTTTAAAATATCAGCAATATATTGAGCGACTTGCCTACTTAAACGGAGGAAAAGGAATTACTGCTCCCGGGCAACGCTTAACAGATTTTGTTGAGGGGAGAATATCAAGTACATTGCCGGAAACATCCTATCACCCCGGAGTAGTTTCTTCTCCAATCCATTTTTGGTTGCCCGAAGCCATAGCTACGCGTTTGCAAAAAGGAGTTGAGCTGTTTGATAATAAAATGAACGGATATGTCAATCCGGATGCCTTGGTTCTCGGAGTTGAAACAAGAACTTCTTCTCCTCTGCGGATACCCAGGGACAAAGAAAGCAGACAACATACTCAAATAAAAAACTTGTTTCCTGTGGGCGAAGGTGCAGGATATGCCGGAGGAATTGTATCTTCAGCTATTGACGGCGAAAAAACTGTCGAAATTCTTGTGAAGCAATTATAAAAAAAGCTCGAAGCAAAAACTTCGAGCTTTTAAAAAAAAAAATGAAAATTATTCAGTCTCTTCAACTTCTTCTTCAGCTTCCTCTTCAGTTGCCTCTTCTTCAGTTGCCTCTTCTTCAGTTGCCACTTCTTCAGTTACTTCAACAGCCTCTTCTTCAACCGCTGTTTCTTCTGTAATTTCTTCTACAGTTTCTTCTTCTGTTGTTTCTTCTGCAGGCTCGTTACAAGCAAAAGTGAATCCAACAACAAATAATAATGCTAACAATACGTGAAATAAATTAGTTTTCTTCATGTTAATAAAGTTTAATTATTTAAATAATTTGTTAAAAGTCTCTGCAAATTTATAAGAACTATTTTAAAAAATCAATTTTTTAGATACTTTTTTATAAAAAAAGTTAATTTTTCTGCTGATAAGTCTGAAATAGTAATTTCTTTTTTCAAAAACTCTTATTATGTAAGCTCTTGATCGTTTCTTTTATTATTTCAATCATTGTGTAAATTTCAGATTCTGTAATCAGCAAAGAGGGGGCAACTCTAAATCCGGATTCATCAAATAAGAACCAATCGGTTAATAATCCGTTTAAAGCAGCTTCTTTTACAAAGGTTTGGATACTGCAGCCAACATCCGGTTCAACAAAAAGAAGCAGCCCTTTTCCTCGAATGGTCTTAATTTCAGGAATATCGGAGAGGAGATTTCTTATTAATTCTGCTTTACGGTTAATCTCTTGTTCAGAAAGCTCCTTGATTAATTTAAGAGAAGCCAAAGCGGCGGCTGCCGAAACCGGATGCCCTCCAAAAGTTGTGATATGTCCGAGTACGGGGTTGGTTTTAAAGGCATCCATAATTTTTTTCGATGCCACCAAGCCTCCGATTGGCATACCCCCGCCCATACTTTTTGCAATCGTAAATATGTCAGGAGTAATATCATAGTGCATAAAACCAAAGAGTTTGCCGGTTCTCATAAATCCGGTTTGCACTTCGTCAATAATGAGTAATGCCCCCGTTTGGTTACATCTGTTTCTGACGGCTTTGATAAATTCTTTTTCTCCCGGAATAATTCCGCCCTCGGCTTGGATTACTTCTAAAACAACGCAAGCTGTTTTTTCATTGATTGCCGAAAGTTGAGACCTGTTATTATAATCGAGAAAGTGAACTCCGGGTAGCAGCGGCCTGTAGGCCTGAGAGAAATACTCATCGCTCATAATACTCAGCGCCCCGTGAGTACTGCCGTGATAGGCATTTTTAAACGCAACGATTTCATGCCGGCCGGTATATCTTTTGGCCAACTTAAGCGCTCCTTCGTTCGCTTCACTTCCTGAGTTTACAAAGTAAACGGAGTTAAGTGGTTTTGGTAACAGACTGTTGAGAAGGTTTGCAAATTCTACTTGCGGACTTTGTATATATTCTCCGTACACCATGAGGTGCATGTATTTGTCTGTTTGAGATTTTACCGCCTCTACTATTTTTGGGTGCCGGTGTCCCAGGTTGCTTACAGATACTCCGGAAATCATGTCCATATATTGTTTGCCGGATGTATCGTATATGAATACGCCTTCAGCTTTTTCAACTTCTATAGCCACAGGGGCTTCTGAGGTTTGTCCTACATGGTTGAGGAATAATTGTCTTTGACTTATCATCGTATTTTATTAAATCGGTTTTCTGCTGCTTCGGGGTTTTTAATGTTCTTTTTAATCCACTGAAGCAATATTTTTTCTTGTATTTCCTTTGGGTATTTGAAATCTATTTCGGACTGTCTCATTCTACTGCTGAGCGTATTCATAATAATTGCGGCTGAAACCGAAATATTAAAACTTTCGGTAAAGCCGTACATGGGGATTTTGATAAATTCATCGGCATTTTCAAGTGCAATATCACTCAAACCCGGCATTTCCGAACCAAACATTAAGGCAAACTTCCCTTTTTCGATGTCGAAGTTTTCGGGGATGCTGTCTTTTGAATGCGGGCTTGTGGCAACAATACGGTAGCCTTTGTTTTTTAGCGCCTTGACAGCAGAATAGGTATTGTTTTCCAATTCGTTGTATTTGTGCAAGTTCAACCATTTGGACGACCCCAAGGCTACATCAGGGTTTATTCTGTATGTATTTTTGTTTTCAACAATATGAACATTTTGAATACCGAAGCAATCGCATGACCGCAGTACTGCACTGGCATTTTGCGGTTGGTATATGTCCTCCAAAAGAACAGTCATGTACTCTGTGCGCTCCGCTACAACTTTTTGGAATAATTCAAATCGGTGCTCGGTAATAAACGTTTTGAAGAAATCTATCTTTTCGGTCATTCTTTATGTCATTTTTCGCAAAGATACGAAATAGGCCTAAAATATATGCAGGCATACCGGAGAATTCAAAATTTTTAAAAGGTCTTTATCCTCTGCAAGCTAATTGGTCGGAAAAATAGACATAAAAAAAGGAGTACTTCATAAGTACCCCCTTGTGTTTGTAGGCAATGCAGCCTTAGTTCACTTT
>JAYEIA010000325.1:3727-5198 GCA_034659855.1 Bacteroidota bacterium | reverse complement strand
ATGGACAGGAGAGCCATTGTGAAGATAATAAATAAATTCTTCTTTTTTAAAAACACCCCAAGTAGCTGAAAGCATTTTTGTAGTCGCCGGAAAAATCGGAAGTTGCATTTGCATAATTACACAATTTATTAATATATTTGTATAAAAATACGACAATTTTAGTTTACGAACAAAACCCTGTAACTAATTGATAATCTGTTTAAGGGTCAGGAGTTCTGAAACTACAAAGCACGGTTGTTTTGGTATAAACTACTAAATCATAGAGGCGGACGCAAAAAGAGTTATACAAAAGAAGCTTTTAACGACTTAGTTCGTATCTTTGCATTGGTATTGAGCGAGAGTCGAAATATCCGAAACCAAGAATTTTGCACAATATATAAACTTGCAACAGATTGGCGAAACGATAATTTGAGGAACCGGATGCGGGAAATCTGCACGTCCGGAACTGCGAGGGGGCTGGCGAAGTAATTCGCTGTCCTATCTCAATTATCAATAACGAAATAAAACAAATGAAAATAAAAGAAAACATAATTAATAGACTAAGAGATATTAATTCGGAAAATAAAAGGAAGAAATTTTTAATATATTTCTTTACATCAGCAGCACTATTATCTTTGTTAGCTTTTGGAATAAAAGGATTTTCTGATGGCAGAATTACATACAGTATAATTATTTCTGTGTTTTTTATTATTGCTTTTGCAAATCTGATTATTCTGAAATTTTTTAACAAAATAAAATTATCGGCTCATATAATGTTGTTCTTAATGTTTATGCTCGAACTTACATTATTTAGCTCACTCGGTGCAGGAATATCCGGATTGTTTTGGTATTATGTTTTTCCTCCGCTTGCAATTACATTGCTTGATAATAAAAAAGGAACAATTTATTCGTTTCTTTTAATTGCCGTAACATTTACAATACTTGTTGTAAAACCCGATTTTCTTACAAATACATATTCAAACGAAATTATTTTTCGCTTTATTTTTACTTATTCGGTTGTAGGCATATTAATTAATATTTTTGAATATGCTCGAAATACCGCAGACAAAGCATATCGGTCAAATTTATCGGAAACAAAAGGAAAAAACGATGAACTTATTTCAGCCGAAGAAGAATTAAGACAAAATAATGAAGAATTACTATCGTTAAACGATAATATTCAATCACAAAAAGATATAATAGAAAATAAAAATAACGAACTACATAAATATTTTACAGCAATAGAACAAAATGCAGTGTCAATTGTTTTTACAGATATAAAAGGTAATATTGAATATACAAATCCACAATTTTCAAAACTTACAGGATATACAAAAGAAGAAGCTCTCGGCAAAAATCTAAGTTTTTTAAAATCAGGAAAAACACCAAAAAACAGAATTAAAGAATTGTGGGATACAATATTAAACGGAAAAACTTGGAACGGAGAATTTATAAATCAAAAGAAAGATGGAACAGAATTTTATGAACATGC
>JAYEIA010000325.1:0-3627 GCA_034659855.1 Bacteroidota bacterium | reverse complement strand
TGGAACGGAGAATTTATAAATCAAAAGAAAGATGGAACAGAATTTTATGAACATGCGATTATTACACCTATAAAAAATGACAAAGGAGAAATAACAGATTTTTTGGCAATAAAAGAAGATATTACGGAACTAAAAAAAGCACAGCAAAGAATTGAAGAAAAAACAAAACAGCAACAAATTTTAATTAATAATTTACCCGCACATATTTATTTTAAAAATAAAAATTTAAAATATCTGCTTGTAAATAATTCTTATGCACAACTTTTAAATCATTCAAATCAAGAAATTGTAGGAAAAACAGATGATGATGTTTCACCCGCAGAAATTGCCGAAATGTATCAAAAAATAGACAGAGAAATAATTCAATCAAAAACACCTGTTTTTAATTATGAAGAAAAACACATAGGCAATGATGGCGAAGAATATTGGGCATCAACATCAAAAGTGCCTTATTTTGATGAAAACAATAATGTTATCGGCATCGTAGGCATTGTGCAAGACGTAACCGAGCGAAAAAATCAAAACCAACTTATAATTGAAAAGAATCAGCAAATTACCATTGCACATAAAAATATAACAGACAGCATAAATTATGCTAAAAGAATTCAAAATGCCTTACTACCAACGCAAGAACTTGAAAACGAATTATTAAAAGAACATTTCATTTTATTTTTGCCCAAAGAAAATGTCAGCGGAGATTTTTATTATGTATATAAAAATGGAGATAACCTATTATTTGCCGCAGCAGATTGCACAGGTCACGGAGTTTCGGGCGGATTTATGACAATGCTTTCAATTACATTTTTAAACGAAATAATCAAAAGAGATAAAGTAACAACACCGTCTAATATTTTGGAGCAATTACGTAGACATATTAAAGGAATATTCAGCCAATTCGGAACAGAAATACAAAACGGTTTAGACATTGCGTTTTGCTCTGTCGATACCAAAACAAATATTTTGCAATATGCGGGGGCATACAATCCATTATGGATAGTTAGAAACAATGAATTGCTTGAATATAAAGCAACAAGAAATCCAATAGGCTTTTATCCAAAAGAAAAAGAATTTAAAAACCATGAAATTCAACTACAAAATAACGATTTAATTTATGTTTTTTCAGACGGCTACCAAGACCAATTTGGGAGAGAAGGTAAACGAAAATTTACAAAAAAACGGTTCAAAAACAAGCTTATGGAAATTCATAAGTTACCTTTATCCGAACAAAGAATAATATTAACCAAAACTCTACAAGACTGGAAAAATGGAAGAGAACAAATTGACGACATTGTAGTTATGGGAATAAAATGGATAATAAAATAAAGAATTAAATATTTCACCCTTGATATCAACATTGTGCGAAAAAGTAAACGAAATAAACGCATTTTCGATATTTTATCGGTTTCCCGAACGGTTTTAACAAAGGAAAAATAATCCGAAGAAATATGCACGAATATTCTCAAAGCAGACTTCGTCTGTTTTAATTTTTTTAATAGCTGTATTCCTTTAATATAAAGGCTACTATATGGTTTTGCGATATAATTGGGCACAGGCATTTTCTGCGAAAACCTAAACGTTTGATAGTGAGGCAAATGATGATAGCTGTGAATGTGTTTCAAATTTTTTTTGTCAGCTATTCAGGCATTTGCAATTATACACAATGTCCATCTTTTTATATTAAAGCAGACGAAGTCTGCAAAGGAATAAAGCGTAAGACCATTGTCATGGAAAAAATTTTAGCCAACAGACTTAAAAAAGGAGATACCGTTGGGCTCGTTACACCGTCGGGTGTAATCACTCCAAAAAAATTGAATACTGCCGTAAAGCAAATCAAGGCCCTGGGCTACAACACTTATTTTAAACCCTCCGTATTGTCCGGATTTGGCTATATGGCCGGTGGGGATAAAGCACGTGCCGAGGAGTTGATGCACATGTTTATGAACAATAAGGTGGATGCCGTCTGGTGTATCAGAGGCGGATACGGAGCAACACGTATTATTGATTTGTTGGATTATGGACTCATTCAACAAAACCCAAAACTCTTTATCGGATACAGCGATATAACGGCCTTGCACACGGCTATCTTAAAAAAAACAGGATTAGTCAGTTATCACGGCCCCATGGGAGGTTCTGAGTTCAATGCGTTTAGCATAAACCAATTTACGGAACTTCTTACAACCCCTGAGGAGACCTATATTTTCCCTTATAAGCGGGAACCGGAAACAAAAAAGAATTCGGAATTTGACGTGTACACAATAAACCCCGGAAGGGCAGAGGGGGAATTAATCGGAGGCAATCTGAATGTACTGAACGCTTTGTCGGGAACTGATTTTGAGCCAAATTTTCAAGATAAAATAGTTTTTCTGGAAGAAATTGATGAACGCCCGTACAAGGTCGATCGGATGCTGACCCAGTTGATGCATGCCACAAATTTTAATAGGGCCGCCGGTATCGTTTTTGGTGTTTTTAAGGGCTGTGATAATGATAAGAAGCCTACATTCGGGCTTAAGGAATTACTTTTTCAGTTGATAAAGCCATTAAAAATTCCCGCAGTTTACGGCATGTCTTTCGGGCATATCTCCCACAATTTGACTTTGCCCTACGGGATTTCGGCAAGCCTCGATGCCGGTAATTTTGAGCTGAAGTTGAACGAACGTGCTGTGAAATAATTGCTTAATAACCATCAAATAAGAATACTATAAGTCGTTTATGGTTCGAGAAATCATTTTTTCAGCCCAATAGTCGCGTATAGATTTCATGATTTTTTTTACTGTAAGTAACAAAGATTACTTTTTTAATACTGCTTTCGCTTTTCAGGAAGTTTTTGACGGTTTTTATTGCAATTTCGGCCGCCCGTTCTTTCGGGAAACCATATATTCCGGTGCTGATATTCGGGAATGCAATGGATTCTAATTGTTGGGATGCAGCCAATGATAAGCTGTTTTGGTAAGCACTTTCCAGCAGGGCATCGTCATTTCTTTTGCCGTTTGTATAATAGGGTCCCACCGCATGAATAACATATTTTGCGGGCAAATTGAAACCGGGAGTTATTTTGGCTTCTCCGGTTTCGGCACCGTTTAGTTTTCTGCAAGCAGTTTTTAGTCTTTTCCCCGCTGCCAAATGAATTGCACCGTCAACACCTCCTCCCCCGAGAAGAGTTTTGTTTGCTGCATTGACTATGGCGTCAATTTCAAGTTTGGTGATGTCTGTTTGATCAATAAGAATTTTTGGCTTGTTCATTTTTTCCGGTCTTTAGGAATGGTTACGAAATAAATTATGGTACTACCTTTATTTTAGTGGTTAAATATTTATATTATACAAAATACTGTTTAAATATAGGTATAAATGTGGTTGAAATATTGTTTAAATATTGTTTTTTTTGATTGATGCAATATAGTTGCTCATTTTTACAGCCGGTTTTTTTTGCCTTTTTCGAAATATTTTCAAATGCATCCTTCGTTACCTAATTCAAAAGCCGGCTCTGTTTGGCAAATAATCTCCATTAATGAGCTATACGATATATTAATAAAGTGTATTTGTTGAATATACTTCGACAAGGCATAAAGTGCGTTTTTGCATCTGTCCAACACCTTTATATTTAGCATATTATGTCTTTATGAGAACTTA
>JAYEIA010000324.1:0-1028 GCA_034659855.1 Bacteroidota bacterium | reverse complement strand
GGTTAAAATCGGTCATATTAAAAAATTTATCGGTAAAAGAGATAAAGTCAAAGTGACCGTTATTTTCAGAGGCCGCGAAATTACACTGAAGGAACTTGGAAGGGCGGTACTCCAAAGGATTATTGAAGAAACAGAAGAAATTGCGATGGTGGAACAATACCCCAAATTTGAAGGCCGAATCCTGGTAATGGTTCTTTCACCGAAATAACTTGATCTGAAAATTAAATTGAATAAGTTTTCAGGTGGCGTGAGACGGAATTCGTGATTGCTCACGCCATCTATTTTTACAAAAAAGGAGAAAAATAAATGCCAAAGATAAAAACAAACCGAGCTGCAGCCAAACGATTTCGCAAAACCGGCACCGGAAAGCTTGTCTATAAAAAATCCTGTGCCGGCCATATTTTGACCAAAAAAACAACCAAACGAAAACGTTCCCTGCGTAAAAGCCGGCTCGTTGACAAAACCAATGTGAAGGGCATAAAGCTGCTGTTACCCAACGGCTAAAGTTTCCATTTCTAAATGGCTCTTTTCCCGCTGAACTGTGTTCTCCGCGGTTTTCCGCCTTCAACGTACTTCAAGTACGCCGAAGGCAAAAAACCTTGTGCGGCCTGGTTCATCGAAAAAAGCCCTCATTTATAAATTAGAAACTAAACAAAAAATGGGTCCGCCCATTGGCGGGTTGACCCGGCTAACTTGACGCATCGGCTTGTTGAACACCTTAATATAAAAATCAAGATGTGAAATCCCGCCCGTATTTAGGCGGGGCTATCAGACATGAGAGCGGCTTATAAAACCACTTTAGATTTTTCTAAAAAACTAAAATTATAATTAAATAACTTCAAGATAGCATTTAGGCTATACGTATAGAGAGGACAAAATGAGAATAAAACGAGGCTTCAAAGCCAGAAAAAGAAGAAAAAAGGTCTTAAAATTGGCCAAAAGCTTTCGCGGCGGCCGCAGCAAGTTATTTCGGACGGCGGCGGATGCAGTGGATAAATCCCTTATGTACGCCTATCGGGATAGGCGTC
>JAYEIA010000323.1:0-5286 GCA_034659855.1 Bacteroidota bacterium | reverse complement strand
GGAAAAATTGAAGACCGATTCTGACTATTTTTCCTGAATCCATAATTCATTATTCTTAATCAGCTCACTATAATTTAAATGTCCCATATAATATTTTTCAGGAGTTGAGTGCAGTCTAAAAAGTTATAAAACTGAAAGCCTATAAAGTTAAGTTACTCATAATTAATTATTTACAACAAAGGCATAAAATGTTTTAATCCTTTATTTTGAATCTATTAACTTTACAAACTTTATACTTTTTAAATTAAACTCAGGAGTTATTTAAAAATTTATTTTTTATTCAAGTTTTCATCCTTGCATTCTATTCTTCAAAGCCATGGCAAGTTTCATTTTTTACTTCGCATTGGTAATAATCAGCTCCGTAAGTTTGCCTCTCTTTTTCGGGTTAGAATTAATACTTCTGCGTGCATTCACTCGGTTTATATTGAAATCGGTATATAAATCATCAAAGAAATTATTTTCGGGGTCTGTACCTTTAACATCCGAATTACTCAAAATCCACCGATGGCCGAGCCGATCAATTTTCTCACAAAATTCTTTTAAGCGTATCTGTTCGTCATCATCGAATTCGCCTTTGGCATAAGAATTAAAATTTGACGTTTTACTCAACGGTTTATAGGGCGGATCAAAATAAAACAACGTATTCTCCGAAGCATAATCTAAAGTATTGGTATAATCCCCGTTTAAAATCTCAACCTTTTGGAGCAAGTCCGAAACGGCCGATAAATTCGCCGTATTACAAATTTGCGGCTTCTTATAACTGCCAATCGGGACATTGAATTCATTTTTTCGGTTTACCCGATACAAGCCGTTAAAACAAGTCCTGTTTAAAAAAATAAACAAGGCCGTTTGCAGGGTTTTTTCAGAATTTCTTTTATTAAAAAGGGTTCGTTTATTGTAATAATAGGCTTTCTTTTTTTCGGGGTAATCAACCAAAGCATGATAGGCTTGCTCCCAATCCGACAAAATTTCTGTCAGGCCTTTGACGTCATTTTTTATGGTTTGGTAACTGTTCGTCAAGTCGGTGTTTACGTCATTAACTACGGCTTGCTTTAAGTTCGGATAGTCATTTAATATCCGAAACAACATCGCTGCACCGCCGGCAAAGGGTTCAATATATGTAAAATCCTTGCCGATAATTCCTTGCGGCAGTCGATCGGCAATTTCCTCAATCAATTGAGTTTTTCCTCCGGCCCACTTTAGAAAAGGTTTTGCTTTCATGCGTATTGATATTTTATTGGCCTGCGGTTCATTTTTAAAATTGTCAGAACAAAAAATAACTTTGCCTAACTGTCGTAAGCTATACCCTAACCATTTCTAAACAAGCCTCGACTCACCCAAAATCTGAATTTGATGAGCATCTCGGATTTTGAAAACTGAAGCCACAGAGCATAATAAAAAGCCAGCACAAGGGTTGCTCCCCACTTCAGCAATTCCTTGAAATATGTAACACCGAGTTTTACAGCCTCATAGTTTTCAGCTCTTATGCGTTCACTTTTTCCTATTCCCTTGGCTTGTTTTTTAATGAATTGGCGGCTCAAACGTTCATCGGGTATAATGTGGCTTACCACAACATCCGGGACATAACCCACGGTCATATTTTGGGCTCTCATTTTAAAAAACAGATCCTTTTCTTCTCCGCCCAGCATATTTTTTCCGGTGCGTCCCAGCTCGGTATCAAAATAACCGACCCGGTCAAAAACTTTTTTTCTGAACATCATATTAGCTCCAATGGGAAACTTATTCTTCGGGAAATTTTTGACTTCATTCCCCAAATCGATAACTGACATAACCGGCTCCAAAAATCGACTCATCCATCGGGGACGCCGGCTTTCATATTTAGGATAAATTTTACCTCCGCCGGCTGAATATGAACTATTTTCAAAGAATTTTCTCATATACAGTAAATAGTCGGCATGGGCCAAAGCATCGTCATCTATAAAGGCTAATATCTCCCCTTCCGATTCTTTGATTCCTCGATTTCGAGCATGCGATAAACCCTGTTTTTTTTCGACAAAATATTTAAAATTTACCTCCGGGTTTTTATCTCCGAATTGCTGACAATTCTCCGCCGTGCTGTCATTGGAATTATTATTCACAAATACGATTTCATAATCCGACAGCGGAAAATTTTGTCCGGAAATACTGTTCAAAACCCCCGGAACATAGTCCCCCCGATTATAGGTGCACACAATTACTGAAATTTTAGGCATCGGCTTGAACGTCTGCGTTTTGTTTCTGTTGCATAAAGTAATAGACTAATCCACCCAAAAGCAATAAGCTGAACACGACGGAACCAATTAAAGAAACCGTATTTCCTGCTTTTACAATTTCCGGTCTGAACTCAAATACAATCTGATGTTCGCCGGCGGGAATCTTCATGGCTCGCAACAAATAGTTTGCCCTGAAATGTTCTGCTTTCTCTCCGTCTATGTATGCATTCCATCCTTTGGCGTAGTAAATATCCGAGAATACCGCAATTTGGTCGCTTGATGTTTTTGAGGTATAAGACAAGGCATTGGGTTTATAATCGGTCAAGACTATTGTTGCCGATGAATCGGTTTCCGGCTCAAAAATTTGGGCTTCAAAGGTTTTATTTACAATGGCAAGTTTTTTCGGATTAAAGTTACGGAGTTGTGCAATTTGACTGACAACGATTTGCAATTCTTCATTTAATTTTCTGTACTCAACAGACAGGCTTGCATACTCAGCTGCGTCTTTTCCTTGTGGCGCATTAAGTTTTTGCAAGTCTCCCGAAATATTTTCAAGCTTTCGTTGCCAATCGTTTTTGCGATTAAATAATCCTTTAACCTTATTAATCTTATTGGGATTTACCAAGGCTGATATTTCTTCATCAGGATTTTTCACCAATTTAACATCATTCACAAACCAAGCATTACCCCTCCGGTGCGTATTCTCGACCGGGCGAGTTTCCGGATTTAAAATAATATATTTCATATTCAGCATATTAAGCACGGCCATACTATTCAATACGGAATCTATACTTTGATTATTCGGATTGGCTTGCAGTACCTGCTTAAAGCGGTTTATTTCATCTGAAATATGATAATCTATAACATCCTGATACCGTCTTAATTTTGCACCGTGATAGCCTCCTATCGAAGAATGAAAATAGGAAGTTGAGGCATCATTAAATGTACTTACCGTTAAATTCAATACTCTGTTGTAGCCATCATCCTCCAATATATAGGCATCAGCCGGAGTTTGTTGAAAGGGTTCGCGTTCTTTGCGGGCTTTTACAAAATCCTCGGAATTGATAAAGCGTTTGTTTACGGGCCACAAATCGACAATAAAGGCCAACGCTAAGATGGCAACGAGATACTCCGACTTTATTTTTTCTTTTACGAATAGCCACAGGCTCACAACCCCCACGGCAACAAAAAATAACGAACGCCAAGCATCTTTTCTGAATATTGATGCCCGATCTTCTTCCAAAGCTGAAATCAATTGCTCCGGCAACATTTGGGCATCCTTGGCATTTTCAAAACTTAATATACCCGGATTAATAATTAACAGAAGAATAATACCGCCTACAATTCCGGCTGACCATTTTAAGGCATGCATAATTTCGGTTTTCGATACTTTATTTTGAATAATTTCTCTGAGAGCTAATATACCGAGTACCGGAATTGAGAATTCGGCAATGACCAATATCATGGACACGGTTCTGAATTTATTATAGAGCGGAAAATATTCTAAAAAGAAATTCGTAAGCCCGTTAAAATTTTCACCCCAGGCTAACAGTATGGATAAAGCTGTTATTGTAATTAACCACCACTTTAGCCGACCTTTGACTAAGAAGCTTCCCATAACAAACAAAAAGAAAATTAATGCTCCGATATATACCGGTCCGGAAGTAAAGGGTTGCGGCCCCCAATAGGTTGGCATTTTCTTTATAATTTGCTTCGGATTTTGCATATTCGGGTTTTGGCGCTGAAAACCCTTGAGTTTTTTATACACGGCAGAATTTTCGGATAACGCTTGTTGCGAAGCACCGCCCATAAGATTAGGGATTATTAAATTGAAGGTTTCCAGCTTTCCGTAGCTCCATGCGGTGGCATAATCCTTATCCAAACCACTCGTTTTATTCTCGGCATCAAAACTTAATTCCGATTGCCCTCTGATGGAGTCTTGGCCGTAATCATAGGCCGTAATTATTTGAGAAAAATTGGTGGATGCGGCAATAAGAGCTCCTGTTACTAAAAATAGAGTACTTCGAGTGAATTGCTTATATTCTTTTGACTTAATAGTATCAACCAATACAAAAATAAAGTACAGCCCAACAATCAGCAAGGTATAGTAAGTAATCTGAAGGTGATTGACCAAAAGCTGCATGGCCAAAAACACCATCATAACCAAGGTGCCCGGCAAAGCTTTTTCTTTGTAAGCATAATGCATACCGGCTATTATGGGCCCCATGAATGCAATGGCAACCAACTTAGTAATATGTCCGGCTTCCATAATAATGAAAAAATAAGTTGAAAAAGCCAACGCAATGGCTCCGGCAAGACTCAGCCAGGGATCAACTTTAAAAAACAAGAGGCTTATCCAGAATCCGACCAAGAGCATAAACACATAACTCAACGGTCTTATTTTATGTCCGAAATCTATAATCTTATAGCCGATGCGACTGACATTATTCGGTGCATAATTGGACACTAAATATGCCGGCATACCGCTGAACATCGAATTGGTCCAATAGGAATGTTCATCTGTTTCTTTTTCGTACTGAATAATTTCTTCGGCTCCTCCCCGCCATGTTTTTTTATCGTGCTGGTTGAGCTTTTTCCCTTGCAGGGCTTCGGGAAAATAAACCAATGAAATGATAAAGAAAACAGCCAGTGCCGTAATGTAAGGGATGAGTTTTTTGAGCTTCTCGTTCATGTTGTCTGTATTTTGCTACAAACATAATTTTTTATTTCCTATTTATGAAATGAGATATACTTTAAATGGTTTAATTATTTAATGATATAATGATACAATACCTTGCTATTCAACAAATACACTCTTTGTAAAAGTCAAATTATTAGCCGTTTAAAGTATAGGAACTCTATGCTTTTTTTCTCTGTTTGAATAGGGGAAACTGATTTTTGAGAAAGAGGTTCTCTTTTTTTTATCTGACGTTTCGCAAAAAATATTAGAGTTGTATATTGCTTATTACTATCAGTTTATATCTTTGTATTTTCTTTGAGACTTCTTTAAATTACTTTGTGAACCCTCGCCGGTGCGAGCTTGTAGCTCGTACTGATATCGACAAGAATAGTG
>JAYEIA010000322.1:0-5301 GCA_034659855.1 Bacteroidota bacterium | reverse complement strand
TTTGCTTTTTTATTTTTTCTAAATCTTTTACCACGATGTTTATGGCATTGTCTATATGGTTCCCCCTTGAATAGAGGCCTTGCCCGGCTTCGGTTATTTTTTTTAATAAACTTTCATTGAGTTTGGTCAATATTCTTTTCCCGTTTTTGTCTCTTCGATAGTCTCCGGTTTCCGGGTTTATAATCGGGACGGCCTTTTGAGTCCCCATTCCTACGGCATAAATTTTTATGCCTTCTCTATCCGCTTTTTGGGCTTCTCGAATGGCTTCTTCTTCGTGGTTCTCTCCGTCTGAAATTAAAATAATGGCTTTGCCCGACTCGGTATCCGGGGTAAATGACTTACGTGCCAATTCCAAGGCTGCTCTGATATTTGTCCCTTGGTTGGGAACCATTTGGGGGTTTACGGCCGACAAAAATATTTCGGCTGCAGCATAATCCGAGCTTATCGGAATTTGGGTGTATGCCTCTCCGGCAAATACGACAAGACCCACCCGGTTCGAATAGTTTGTTTCGGCCAGTAGTTTTTCTATTGCTTTTTTGGCTTTCTTGAGTCGGTTTGGTTTGAGATCCGCTGCCAACATACTATTGGAAACATCCAACGCAATGATTAGTTCAGCACTTTCTTTAATAACTTCACGTTTTTCTCCGCCGTATTGCGGGCGTGCAATGGTAAATATCAACAGGCTTAAGGCCAATATCAGCAATATGAATTTTGTGTATTGTCTTGGTTTGGAGGCATCGGGCATTAATTGTTTGACCAATTTTATGTCTCCGAACTTTTCGAGCTTTTTCCTTTTAATAATATTGCTGATGATAAAAATAAGAATGGGAAGCACAAGGATAAACAATCCATACAGATACTCCGGATTTTGAAATTGGAATTGATTGATGTTAGTGGCTTCATTCATTATTTGTACGCTTATTACTGTGATTATTCTGTATAATTATTCTTTATCATTCTAATAGCTACGGAATGTTTCTGAAAACGGTGGAGCGCAAAATTATTTCGGGCAAAAGTAAGAGGGCGGCAATAATTACGAACACCAAAAATTTTTCAGTTTTGGTTTGATACATTTTGACTTCTATTTCAGACTTTTCAAGTTTATCAATTTTTTTATACACTTCTTTCAGAGCTTCGTTATTTGTAGCCCTGAAGTATTCTCCACCGGTTTTTTGAGCAATAATTTTAAGGGTTTCTTCGTCAATTTTTACCTCCATTTGTTGATATTGCATTCCAAACATGGTTTGGACAGGGTAGGGAGCATATCCGTTTTTTCCCACCCCGATGGTATATACTCTCAGTCCGTATTTGGCGGCAATGTCGGCTGCGGTCAAGGGGTCTGCCTCCCCTTTGTTATTTACTCCGTCGGTAAGCAAAATTATAACTTTGCTCTTAGCCTTGCTTTCTTTGAGTCGGTTTACCGAATTAAGTAAGCCCAAACCTATGGCCGTTCCGTCTTCAATCATACCCTGTTCTATACTTTTAAACAGATTGAGAAGAGCGGCATGGTCTGTTGTGAGCGGACATTGAGTAAAGCTCTCTCCGCTGAATACAACTAAGCCGATTCGATCATTTTCTCTGCCGTTTATAAATTTCATGGCCACTTCCTTGGAGGCTTCCAGGCGGTTAGGGTCAAAATCTCGGGCCAACATACTGCTCGATATATCTAAAGCGATAATAATATCAATACCTTCCGATGTTCTGTTCTCCGAATTATTGATAAGTTGAGGCCGGGCAAGAGCAATTATAATAGACCCGATTGCCGCTGTTCTCAGCAAAAATAACAGATGTCTGAAGTATCGCTTGTAAGAAATCCCGGTATTCTTTAGGCTTGCAACCGAAGATATTTTTAGGGTTGCTTGAGATTTTCGCTTTTTTAGACCGTACCAAAACAGCATAGGCAGTATTATCAGCAGAGGAAGTATCCACAGTAATTCTTTATTCGCAAAAACCATATCGTTCAGTTGCATCATTGGTCTGTAGTTTTACTTTTTGCTTTTGTATTTGCCGGCCTGTCCGAGGAGGTTTCTTTTGCTTCGGGTTTCTCTTTTGTTTTTTCAACAAAATCAAATCCGGATTGCAGATTTTGTTTAATCACAAATTCTTCAGGTCTGTGTTTGGCAAATTTCACCATGTCAGACGAAAAGAGTATGCTTTGCATTTGCTCTGTTTGTTTGTCTTTGACCATACTAAGCGTTTGCAATGCCGATATTATTTGACTTGTAATAAAGTCAGTAGCCGGTATGTGGTATCTTTCTTCGATATATTCTCTTAATATTCCGGAGAGCTTATCGTAAAATATTTTAATTTGTTCACCTTTCGGACTGCCTCCTTCTTTGAGTTCTCTGAGTTTGTTTAGTGCAATTACATCGGGCGGTAACTTCGGTTTTTCAGGCGTAAATATGGATTTGTTTTTATTGAAGCGAATAATCAAAATAACAGCTAAGGCAACAATAAGAAGTATGGCTACAATCATTAACGAAATTTTTCCGTAGCGTTGAATAAACTCCTCAAAAGTAAGCGGCGTTTGTATCACTGTTTTGATGTCGGAAAGCAAGATGCTTTTCGTGGAATCAATGCTTTTGTTGAAATTCTTTTCGGGAATAAAGTATTTGACTTCAAGTTGTAAAGGATTGGTTTTTATGCTGTCATTGTCAACAATAAACGAAAATCCGGGAATGAGAAAAGTACTGTCTTCAAAGGAGGTTATCAGAAGGTTTTGCTGCAATTTTAGGTCCTCCGAAGTATCTATTTCGCTGACTGAAACAAGTTCTATGCCGTCAATAATTTGCTCCGAAATGTCAGGGAATAAAATGTTCTTTCCTGCATCGGACGGAATGCTCAGTGTAATATTGATTTGGTCTCCGATAAGTATTGATGATTTTTCAAGGACAGCTTCCTGAGCAGAGCCCACCCGGCTTGAGAATGTAAATATTAGGGTCAAGCCAATCATTAATAAAAAATACTTATATTTTGTGTTGCTCTTAGTCATGCGGATTATCGTTGTTTGAATAATTTTAACAGAGGTTTGATGTAGTCTTCATTGGTACTTATTTTAGTATGATCTACTCCGGCTTTCCGGAAAATTTGTTTGAGACCGGCATAAAACTCCGCTTGTTTTTTTTCGTATTGTTGCCTCACTTTTTTGTTGGCAGTATTCACCCACAGTTCCTCTCCGGTTTCAGCATCTTTCATTTTCACAAAGCCTATGCGCGGCATTTTGGTTTCTCGCTCATCGTATATTTGCAGGGCAATAACGTCGTGTTTATGACCCGCAATACGCAGGGCTTGAGAAAAATTATTGTCGTAAAAATCTGAGATGATAAATGCCGTGCATCGTTTTTTTACAATATTGGTCATGTAACGCAGGGCTTCCGATATATTTGTTGCTTGGTTGTCGGGCTTAAAGTCTATAAGCTCTTTAATGATATGCAGGGTATGTGATGTTCCTTTTTTGGGGGGAATAAATTTTTCGACTTTATCGCTGAAAAAAATCACCCCAATTTTATCATTATTTTGAATGGCTGAAAATGCAATGACTGCCGAAAGTTCTGTAATCAAATCATTTTTGAATGTCTTTTGGGTGCCGAAAGATTCCGATCCGCTGATATCAACAAGCAACATCACGGTAAGTTCTCGCTCCTCTTCAAATACCTTGATGTAGGGTTTATTGAATCTGGCCGTTACATTCCAGTCGATATCCCTGACATCGTCGCCGTAGTTGTAATCTCTTACTTCGCTGAAAGCCATACCTCTCCCCTTGAAAGCGCTATGGTACTCTCCGGCAAAAATGTGCTTAGAGAGTCCTTTGGTTTTAATTTCTATCTTCCGGACTTTTTTTATGAGTTCTTTATGTGTCAATTATCGACCGTATTTTATGAATGATTATTCTGAATATTTGTTCAAGTAGTTTAATTGAACTCAACCGATTACGGAACGTCAATTGTGTTCAGAATTTCTGTTATGATATCTTCTGAATTTATATTTTCGGCTTCAGCCTCATAGGTTAATCCTATTCTATGGCGCATCACATCCAAAGATACGGCCCGAATATCTTCAGGAAAAACGGCTGCTCGCCCTTGCATAAATGCATAGGTTCCGGCGGCTTTGGCCAAGTTAATGCTTGCCCGCGGAGAAGCTCCGAAAGCAATCATGGGGCGAAATTTCGATAACTTATAATTTTCGGGAAAGCGAGTAGCAAAAACAATATCGGTAATGTAGTTTTCAATTCTTTCGTCCAGGTATATTTCTTTAATGAGTTCCCTTATTCTTAATATGTCTTCCTTGGAAACAACCGGCTGTGCTTTCGGAAATTCTTTGTTTATGTTTTGTCGGATAATCATTTTCTCCTCATTTTTTGCCGTATAACCAATTTTTACTTTGAGCATAAAACGGTCAACTTGAGCCTCGGGCAAGGGGTAGGTTCCTTCTTGTTCTATCGGGTTTTGAGTGGCCAGTACCAAAAAGGGCGGTTCCAGTTTATAGGTTTCCGTGCCCAGGGTAATTTGTTTTTCCTGCATGGATTCCAGCAAGGCCGATTGAACTTTTGCCGGCGCACGATTTATCTCATCGGCCAATACAAAGTTTGAGAATATTGGTCCTTTTTTGGTTACAAATTCTTCTTGTTTTTGGCTGTATATCATGGTACCCAGCAAGTCGGCGGGTAATAGATCCGGCGTAAACTGAATGCGACTGAAGTCTACATTAATTGCCTTGGCCAGTGTGCTTATGGATAATGTTTTGGCCAGCCCGGGAACGCCCTCCAAGAGGATGTGCCCGTCAGACAGCAGACCTATCAACAGGCTGTCGATCAAGTGTTTTTGGCCTATTATTACTTTGTGCATTTCACGTTCAAGCAATTTAATAAATTGGCTTTCTTTTTTAATTTTTTCGTTTAATGCTTTTAAATTTTCCGGAGTATTCATTTTTATCTTAAAGTTTATTTTATCGACATTGGTTTTTTCGGATTTACAAATTTATAAACCATGCTAATAATTACAAACCATTTAACAAAATTCTAATTTTTTTTAACTTTTTTTAATTTATTGCCTATGATGTTTACAGAGCTTAACTGAAATTCAGGATAGATAAAAGTAAAGTTATTTTTATTGAATTATTTTTTCAATTTAATTTCAAAATGTCCGATAAATAAATTGGGGTGTTTATAGTACTCTCGTTGTGGGCAACTTGACATTAAATACAGTAAAAAATATAATATGCTAAATATTGACAAAAAATGATTACACTCTAAAATTACCGTAAAATTTCAAATGTCTGAATAATCTGAAAGAATCAAAAAAC
>JAYEIA010000321.1:0-1034 GCA_034659855.1 Bacteroidota bacterium | reverse complement strand
TTTTTTATACCGCAATACGAATAAAATTATGATTTTATTTTGTTTTATTCTTGCGGTACAAGTGAATACAAAACTGTTAATATTGTTGTTTTTTATTATCCTTATTTTCGTAGTTTTAATTACATTTTAGTATATAATCATATTTTTCAATTTATCAATAGAGCATTCATATTTTATCAACCATTTTGGTGATAATTATGTATGGTTGGGGATAATTGGGTGTTGGTTTTGATTTTTGAACGAAAAATGTAATTAATACCGGATTTTTATTTTAACTTGAAATTAGTCAGAAAATTTGTTTTGAAAGGCTTGATTTCAAGCGAGTATTTCGTATCGGAATTTCAGTATTTGAAGTTGCAACTGTAATTTCCTTTGTCGTCTAATTTCATGCTTGCGGTGTCGATTTGGGCTTGTTCGCCGGTGTTGGTTTCGCCTATTCGGGACGACATATTGTTGGCTACGGTGCCGAGAAACGATTGCACGGATTGGGTGCGGATTTCGTTGGACATGTATTGATTAAGACGGTTTTTGGCAAGCTGTTCGTGGTCGGTGTCAAGCTCGGTTTGAACTAAATCCGGATATTCATCGGTTAATTGATATACTTTTTGGATTGTTTGTTTATGCTCGACTCGTTGATGTTGATATTCGTCTCGTTGTTCTTCGTTTATGTTGGGGGTTTGTTGGGCATTGTATGGGGTGTTTATGATTTTATGCAAAAGTAAGATTTTTTCGTGGGTCGGTTTAGTTTGGTCGTCGGACGAAAGTAGAATTTTTTGCATTGTCTGAAATTCACTGTTTTCTTCTGCGATAAAATCTATATCTTTTTCGGTTAAATTTGTATTTCTTGCTCAAACAGTCAAAACTTTGTCATTAAGATTATCAACAATTTCACCAACTTCTGTAAGTCAGTTTTTTACTCCGCCTTCTTGGTCTGAAATTTCGGTTTGAAAGTATTCTGAATTATGGTTTTCGATGTCGGTTCACAAATATCAATCAAAATTATCATTATTTTGGATTTGTTCGGGGCTGATGTT
>JAYEIA010000320.1:0-1042 GCA_034659855.1 Bacteroidota bacterium | reverse complement strand
AGAATGCAAGGATGAAAACTTGAATAAAAAATAAATTTTTAAATAACTCCTGAGTTTAATTTAAAAAGTATAAAGTTTGTAAAGTTAATAGATTCAAAATAAAGGATTAAAACATTTTATGCCTTTATTGTAAATAATTAATTATTAGTAATTTAACTTTATAGGCTTTCAGTTTTATGACTTTTTAGACTGCACTCAACTCCTGAAAAATATTATATGGGACATTTAAATTATAGTGAGCTGATTAAGAATAATGAATTATGGATTCAGGAAAAATTGAAGGCCGATTCTGACTATTTTTCAAATTTAGCGGAAGGACAAAGTCCGAAATATTTGATGTTGGGTTGTTCTGACAGCCGGGTTCCGTTGTCGCAATTGATGAAAGCCGATCCCGGAGAAATTTTTATTCATCGCAATATCGCCAATCAAGCGAACTTAACCGATATTAATTTTTTGTCGGTTTTGGAATACTCTGTTGAGCACCTGCATATTGAGCATATTATTGTTGTGGGGCATTACCGATGTGGCGGAGTAGCAGCAGCAATCGACGGAGTAGATCAAGGATTGATTGAAAATTGGGTGGCTCCCATAAAGGATCTTTACGGCAACAACAAAGCAGAGTTTGAGAAATTAGGCGACAAATCCGCTGTTGCCGATCGCTTGTCGGAGCTGAATGCCGTGGCTCAAGCAAAAAACATATTGAAAACCCCGACCATGGAGCGAGCGTTCAAACGTAAAAAATATCCGCACATACACAGCTGGATATTTGATATATATACCGGCAGAATAAAAGAAATGCCCTTACCGGAGGTCCAATGGAAAGCGGAGGGCTTGTTGCCGGAGTTTTATTAAAACAAAGAAGACTGCTCTGTTGGGCAGTCTTCTTTTTGAATTCGTAAGTTTGAAATTTATTCGACAATATCCATTTCGTCCGTCAAATAGCCGGCACCGGCATATTTATCAATTAGGAACAGAACGTATCTGATATCAACCGAAATATTTCTGCATTGGTCCGGATCGTACATAATGTCGCTCATGGTGC
>JAYEIA010000319.1:0-5344 GCA_034659855.1 Bacteroidota bacterium | reverse complement strand
ATGCAACTACTTTAACAAATTTTGAAAATCCAGTTGCTCCAACTTCAGTTCAAGCAACAGAAACTGAAATTTGTAATGGTAGTAGCACTACACTTTCATACACAGGCGGTTCTGGTGATACTTTCGGTTGGTACACTGCCTCTTGCGGTGGAACTTCTGTTGGAATAGGACAAAATTTATCAGTTTCTCCTACAACTACTACAACTTATTATGGTCGATGGGAAACTTCAGGCTGCGGTGAAAGTACCTGTAGAGCGATTACTATTACTGTAAATCCATTACCAACTGCACCATCTTCTGTTTCGGCTACTTCTACTGAAATTTGCGAAGGAGAAAGTACTACTTTATCATATACTGGCGGTTCTGGTGATATTTTCGGTTGGTACACTGCCTCTTGCGGTGGAACTTCTGTCGGAAACGGACAAAATTTATCTGTCAATCCGACGGCGACCACAATATATTATGGACGTTGGGAAAATATTTGCGGAGCAAGTACTTGTGAAACGGTTGAAATAACAGTTAATGAAAATATTGTTGCTGATGCCGGTTTGGATGATTCTACCTGTGATGAAGTTTATACAATGAATGCCAATAATCCTGCTCCCGGAATGGGATCTTGGAGTTTGCTTGCCGGAGCCGCTACAATTTCAAACCCTGATAATCCAAATACGGATATTACAATTACAAGCTCGCCGGTTACTTTAAGATGGACAGTTGTAAACGGAACATGTACAACATATGATGATGTAACAATAACACAAAGTAATGCGACTTATATTGTGTCTCATCCTCAAGATATTATTGCCGACGAAGGCACAAATGCCAATTTCTCGGTAACTGCTTCAGGAGAAAACTTGAGCTTCCAATGGAGAAAGAACGGGGCTGAGCTATCCGACGGAGGAAATATTTCCGGAGCAACTACAAACAACCTTCTTGTGAGCAATGTTACAGCAGCTGATGCCGGCGACTACGATGTTGTCGTTACCGGCGATTGCGGAACGCTGACCAGTGATGCGGCTGTTTTGGATGTGGTTACTTTAAGAGATGAGTTGGAGAATTTTGGAATTAGCATATATCCCAATCCGACCAATGATTTTGTGAATATAACCATTGATGAAAATGTAAAATCGGCAAAAGTAAACATAACTACATTGTCGGGACGTACAATTTTCAAAGGCGGGCTGGTTCAAGGACGAGTCTATGAACTGGATATGTCTGACTATGCTTCCGGAGTATATTTAATGTCTGTTCAAACCAAAGAACGAGTTATTACTGTGAAGCTCATTAAAGAGTAAATTATGAGAAAAGTTTCAGTAATTTTAAAACAAAAAACTGCCCTTACCGGGCAGTTTTTTTTGCTTTAGAGTGGAACGGATAATTTTTTAGGAACATGTCTTAATAAAGTAGCCTCTTTTAACTATCTGAAAAATAAAGAAATACAAGTTATTTCGGTTTTTGTTTAAAATGAAGTTATTTTTCCGGAGGTTGAGCATGTTGTTTTGTAAATGACTTGTATGCAAGGGAATTATACATACATTTTAAGATGTTTAAAATTGGCAATATTTTTTTTTGCTTTATGCACACTATTTATTAGAATTCAATATGTTTTCCTGATAAATTTTTCTCCACTCAATATAACCCAAAACAGCCAAAACCAAAAATACCAAAAACTGGAAGCCCGTAAATACCATCCCCTTGTACATATATAACGGTATGGAAATCACATTACCGATAATCCAGAACAGCCAATTTTCAATTCGTTTCAAGGCCATCAGCAACATGGCAACAATGAATATACCGGTCGTAAAACTGTCTATATACGGAATATTTGTACTCCAATAGTCTAAATCGTCAGCTTTTAGCCACTTCAGAATAATAATAATTCCGATTACGGATACCACAAAAGCTCCAATCGAAAGAAACCAGTCTTTCCCTGAGTTTTTTGAAATTGCTACAGAGTTTTCTCCCTCTTTATCTGTTCTGCTCCACATAATCCAGCCGTAAACACTCATCAAAAAATAAAAGAAATTTATACCGGCATCAGCATAGAGTTTGACCTCGGGTTGAATTAAAATATAGACATAGATCAGCACACTGACAATCCCGGTAGGGTACACCAGTATATTTTCTTTTTTTGCAAACCACACACTCATAATACCGAAAATTACTGCCGTAAATTCCAAAAAACCGGTGTCCTGTATATTTTGAGAAAATGTTTCAAAAAATTCTTGAATTGACTGATTTAAAATAGGGGCATATAATAATAAACTATCCATGTTTTTTAATGATTTAGGAGCGGAAACAAAATAGATTATTTTGTTTCCGTTCGTTAATTAATTTCCTTAAATCCGCAAGTCAAACATTAAGTTCTTGAATAACATTCGGTAAAAATACCCGGCCGGTGCAGTTTGCACCTTGTAGGTGTTTTTACCTGCAAGCGATTACTAAAAGACTTGCAGATTTAAGGAATTTCAACAGAAGCATTGCTTGATACTTCCAATATATATCCTGTTAATTTATCTTCGGGTTGAGTATTACTTATTTTTATGTAATATTTTCCTTTTTTCAGTCCATTGTATTCCAAAGCGTTTCTTTTAACAATACCGTTATTATTTGGCTCAATGGTGCTGTTGCCTTTATACAGTTCAACTTTCATTGCCACGGGAAATTTTATATCGGTCTTTTCTGTACTGATACTAATGGATTGTCGTTGGGAAGAATTTATTTCGAAGAAAAACCAATCGTAAAGATCCGTGGGTTCATTTTTTCCGGAATTATTAAACACTTTATGAAATGTATTTCTCTGTTTTGTGTTAAATAATACTCTTGAAGCCGTTTCTTTGCAATCGTTGGGCTCTTGATAATCGAACGAGTATTTTTTATTTTTTCCCGTATTAATCCAGCCCTCAGAATATCTGTATTTGTCCGCAGTGTATCTCATAACGGCAATTTGCCCTTTGGTAAAAGCTGTTCTGCATTCCCGGTTTCTTGTATAGGACATTATATTATTGGTGTGTGGCTTATAGACATCGCCCCACGGGTCTTTGACATTCCATCCGGTGTATCGGCACTTGTTGTCTGTATGTGCCGTCAAATTTGGTTCGGCGGGTGTATCACAAAGTTTATCTCCGTTGTATTCGCAAATTCGTTTGCTTTTGAATAATGACGGATGTCTTCTGTTTCTGTCAACCGCCTCTGCTCTTCGTTTTCCTTTATTCCAGTTTCTGTGCGGATGCTCCAAACCGAAAAAATGCCCGACCTCATGACTCAACGTTTGGGTATCAATATTCTGTCTTATGATAATATTATGAGTAACAGAATTGTGAGTCCCGTTGTACTCTTTTGGAACAGAACCTATTCTTCTTTTAATAAGGTTTCCGACAATTAAAATATTAGCACAACCTTTTTTCTTGTGTGCGAAATTTTGGAATACCGCCGATGTAAAGTATTTCAGAACATATAACCGGTCATTGTCAATATAACTTATTTCCGGATACAGATAGAACCGAAATCCGGTATTATTTTTTGAATAATAGTAGTTTAAATATTGGATTTGTTGTTTTAGATAGGCCGGCTCTACACCGCCTTTCCCGTTTGTTAATCGGTAAACCCAAAATTTTACCGGAATTCTGTACAGGATGTTCGAACTGTCGGCATGGTAGGATTGTTGCTCAAGATAATGATCTAAAAAGTCATTATTTCCCATCCACGGGTCATTTTTTAAATTGAGAAAGTTATTGTTCCCGGCAGCACAGGGTTCATTTGAATAAATTTGAGAAAAAATTTTTAAACTAAAAAGTATAAAAATTAAAACAAATATGATTTTTTTTCGTATAATTACTGTTGAACGGTGTACCATAAATTAATTGCTTATAAAATGTCGCAATTTAGTTATAATTCATAAATTTGTAAAATAATTAAAAGACGTTGCAGTTGTTCGATTTTATCAGCAACGGAGTTTACTTGTTTAGTTTAATAGTTGTGTGGCATATAAAAAGAAGTAAATAATGGATGAATTAGAAGAGACAAATAAATATCTTGAAAAAATACAGAATGAGCGAAATAATCAGGGTCTTTCTGACTTTGAAGGATATTCCCCAATTGAAATGCAATTTATTCTTTATGATACATTTAAAATAATAGTCCTATACAATTAATAGAATTATGTGACGGCGACTTCAAAAAGATACCACTTTTAAATCAAATAAAATATCTTCTGGAAATTATTGTGAGTTATGGAGAATTAAAATTGACAGCCAAAGGATATTTACCGACAAAAATTGTTGCTGACATTTATAGTCAACGATTTATCAA
This sequence comes from Bacteroidota bacterium, assembly GCA_034659855.1. Taxonomy (GTDB): domain Bacteria; phylum Bacteroidota; class Bacteroidia; order Bacteroidales; family JAADGE01; genus JAYEIA01. Next base: position 1,030 of record JAYEIA010000319.1, on the reverse strand, counting down.
AGATGATACAATTGAATCAGGAATATCGAAATTACGCAAACAGTCTGATTCTAAGAGTATCAATTTGACAAGAATTCTGATTGAAATTTCAGGATTGATTAAAAAACGAAAAGGGAAAATTAGTTTAACTAAAAAGGGAAAAAAGATTTATTCTAATAATTCCGAGTTATTAAAGTTGATTTTAGAAACCTTTGGAACAAAATTTAATTGGGCTTATTATGACGGATATGGTGACAATCAGATTGGACAACTTGGATTTGGGTTTTCGTTGATTTTATTGAGCAAATATGGCTTTGAAAAACAACTTGACCATTTTTACTCGAATAAATATTTTAAAGCATTTCCAAAGTTGATTGACAATATTCAACCTTCACAGTTTGACACAACTGAAAGTCAGGTCGGAAGGTGTTATTCGTTACGGACTTTTGACAGATTTTTAGACTATTTCGGACTAATAAAAATTGAAATGGCTAATAAATCATGGAATGCTGATAAATACATAATAAAAACAGAATTATTTGATAAATTAATAAAAGTACGCTCACACAATGTATTAAAATAATAGCCGTAACAGTAGTAAATAAGCAGGGATACAATTATTTAATGGCATAATGGTGTAATAATTCAACTGATTCTCAGTAATATAACAATATTAAAATACGGAAAAATTTATATGTTACTACTTATAAGCAGTGTAGCTCGCATAAAATTTAGTAGTAACTTGAAAAATTCGACTTCCGTAGTCGGCTACTATTCTTATACCAACCGGTAAGTGTAATTTTCGCAATCAAGAATACAAAATGGATTTAGACTTTTTAACATTGATTTTTAATCCAAGCTTGAAACAGAATTGAAAATGTTGTATCTTCGTATTTGAATTATAAATAAAGTTTAAAAGAGTGGATAATAGAATAATAAATACACATGATAGATTTTTTAAAAGCTTGTTTTCTAACAAAAACGGAGTTAAAGAATTTATATCAAAAACAATAAATCCAAATATTGTTGAAAATTTGGATTTAAACACTAT
>JAYEIA010000318.1:0-5364 GCA_034659855.1 Bacteroidota bacterium | reverse complement strand
CAACCGATGGCGGATATATTATTACAGGCTCAACAGACCCCGATGTGTATTGGGTTTTTGATGTTATTCTAATAAAAACCGACAGTAACGGAGATACTGAATGGACAAAAACTTTTGACAATGGTAACCACGATGTTGGACATTGTGTAAAACAAACTTCAGACGGAGGTTATATCATTACAGGATATACATACCTTGAAAGCAGCGATTTGTGGTTAATAAAAACCGATGCAAACGGAGATACTGAATGGGAAAACACTTATGGAAATACCGAAAAACCGGAACAAGGATATTCTGTTATTCAATCAGGCAATGAATATATCGTTACAGGATATGCAAGACCGGAATATGAAACAGATAATGAGTACGATGTTTGGATTTTAAAAACAGATAATGAAGGAAATGAAATTTGGAGTAAAACTTATGGCGGAACAGAAGACGACAGAAGTTTTGATATTAAACCAACTTTAGATAATAATTTTATTATAGCCGGTTTTACAAATTCTTATAGTGAAGTTGAAAATTATTATATATGGTTGTTAAAAATTGACAATGCAGGAGATACCTTATGGACAAAGACTATTGGAAATGAAACCTCCAATCGCTCACTCCGTGCAAGGTCTGTAATTCAAACATCTGACGGCAGTTATGTTGTTGCAGGTGATAAATATGCCGGACTTGATTATGGTGAATATAATTATTATCTTGTAAAACTTGACCCGGAAGGAACTGTTGAAATTAATGAAAAATTTCAAACTGAACAGAATTTTATTTGTTATCCAAACCCAACAACCGGAATTTTTACTATTAAAAACCTTAAAGCGTCTGAAAGACCTTTAAGCGTTGAAATAACAAATATAAACGGACAAATTATTAAACAATATTCAATAAATACTATTCAATTAGAAGTTGATTTAAGCAATTTTCCAAAAGGAGTTTATTTTATAAAAATTATTTATACGAAGCAAAGTGAAACTATAAATCAAATTTTCACAAACAAAATTATTAAAAACTAAAAATCATTAATTTTATAAATTATGAAAAAAATCACATTTATCATTACATTAATATTTATTTCAGGAATATTATCAGCACAAAATTGGCAGGAAATTATTACATTAGCTTCTTCTGACGGTGTTGAAAACGATGATTTCGGCTATTGCGTTTCTATATCAGGAGACTATGCAATAATAGGTGCTCATAATGAAGACGAAGATGTAAACGGCGAAAATTTGTTACTTAATGCCGGTTCGGCTTATATATTCCACTATAATGGAACAAGTTGGGAAGAAACACAAAAAATTGTGGCATCTGACAGAGAACAAGAAGATAATTTTGGCAAAGCAGTCTCTATATCAGGCGATTATGCTGTTATAGGAGCTTTTAGAGAAGATGAAGATATTAACGGAGAAAACACTTTAACAAGTGCAGGTTCGGCTTATATTTATTACAATAACGCCGGAACATGGGAAGAAACTCAAAAAATTACAGCTTCAGACAGAGAATCTGCAAATTATTTTGGCAGAAATGTTTCAATGTGCGAAAATTATATAATTATCGGAGCTTATGAAAACACCACAGATGCTTCAGGGGGAAATTCAATATCCAAAGCTGGTGCATCTTACATATTTTATAACAATGCCGGAACTTGGGAAGAAATGCAAAAAATTGTTGCATCAGACAGAGCTTTTGAAGACAGATTTGGTGCATCTGTTGCAATATCAAATAATTATGCAGTAGTTGGTGCTTATTATGAAGACGAAGACGAAATCGGTAATAATACATTGAATAATGCAGGCTCTGCTTATATTTTTTATAATAATGAAGGAACATGGCAAGAAGTACAAAAAATTGTTGCATCTGACAGAGCAAACCAAGATTATTTCAGTATTGACGTTGCAGTTTACGGAGATTATATAATAATAGGAGCATGGTACGAAGATGAGGATGACTCAGGCGAGAATACTATGGAAAATTCAGGTTCGGCTTATGTTTTTTTTAATAACGAAGGAGTTTGGGAAGAAACACAAAAATTAACTGCTTCTGACAGAAATATTCAAGATGTATTCGGACTGTCCGTATCTGTATCCGGAGATTATGCTATAATAAATTCTTATAATGATGATGAAGATGAAAACGGAGAGAATTTTTTAGATTGTGCAGGTTCGGCATATATTTATTATAATAATGCCGGAACATGGGAAGAAATACAAAAAATTGTTGCATCAGACAGAGCAGAAGGAGACCTTTTCAGTCGCACAGTTGCAATAGACGGAAACAGAATAATTTCCGGTGCCTACGGAAAAAATACTTTTACCGGTAAAATTTACTTTTACGAACAAGAATCTACACTTATAAAAGGTATATCACAAAATAATTTTCTAATTTATCCTAATCCTACAAACGGAATTTTAAACCTTAAAGCGTCTGAAAATTTCCGAAATATAGGGAAAGACTCTTTAAGCGTTGAAATAACAAATATCAACGGACAAATTATCTATACAATTAATAATAAATCTAAAATTGATATTTCAAATCAGCCCAAAGGAATTTATTTTATTAAAATAAAAACTGAAAATAGAATCTACATAAAAAAGCTAATTTTGAAGTAATATTATGCAAGAATTATTTCAAAAATACAAAATTTATTTAGGAGTATTATCTCTCGGAATTATATGGGGGTCAACTTGGCTTGCAATTAAAATCGGGTTAGATGATGCTCCTCCTTTTTTTGCAGCTTCTGCAAGGTTTATTATAGCATTTCTAATATTATATATTTGGCTTAAAATTAAAAAATACAAATTTCCCGCAGACATTAAATATTGGAAAAACTCAATTTTCATAGCCGCATTCATGTTTATAATACCTTATGGTTTGGTCTATTGGGGCGAATTATTTGTTTCATCAGGACTTTCAGCAGTTTTATTTTCAACTCAATCATTGTTTGTCGTAGTTTTTGCACATTTCGTAAAACAAGATGAAAAAGCAAATTTGTATAAAATAATTGGACTGTTTATGGGTTTGCTCGGTTTATTTCTAATTTTTAGTGATAATATTAATTGGAACGAAAAATTAGGTTTTACAGCAATGCTTGGATTACTGGCTGCGGCAGCGAGTGCAGCATTTGGGCTTGTGTTGCTATCAAAACAAAAACATAAAACAGAACCAATTCCTGAAGTTACAGCACAACTTGGAATTACAGCAATTGTATTTATTATTATTACATTAATAGTTGAAAAAATACCTGAAAATATTTTCACAATAAAACTTTGGAGTAGTATTACATATCTCGCTGTAGTTGGTACTGCTTTTGCATTTATTGTCTTTTATCGGATTTCGAAACATGCAACTGCGGTATTAACTTCTTTAACCATTTTTATTTCACCAATATTTGCTGTTTTTTTAGGGTGGTTTGTATTAAATGAAACTATTAACACTACCGGATTTATAGGCATTTCATTAGTAATAATTGGAATTATTGTAAGTCAAACTAAAATTTCAAATAATTCATAAATATGAAAACCGAACCTCGCTCGCGTGCGCCTGCAATGCGTACGAATTACTTCCCTGACGATAGGTAATCTTTCTATAGCTTCCTCAACTGAATACGTTTCCTTTGCAAATCCACCGAAAGAACTTCAACCGTAACCTGTTCGTGCAGAGCCACATGCTTAGAGGGGTCCTTGACAAATTTATCGGCTAAGTTTGAAATATGAATCAAACCGTTTTGCTTTATCCCAATATCGGCAAAAGCCCCGAAATTGGTAACATTGGTAATTATTGCGGGCAAGGTCATCCCGGGTCGAATATCTTCGATACTTGAAATTTTGTTCGAAAACTCAAATGCTTTTTTCTGTGCCCGAGGATCACGACCCGGCTTTTTCAATTCTTCCAAAATATCCTTTACCGTCGGCAAGCCGGCTTTATCATCGACATAATCTTTCGGATTTATTTCAGAAATATTTTTACTGCTAATCAATTCTTTTACCGACAAGCCGTAATTATCTGCCATTTTTTTTACAATATAATATGACTCGGGGTGTACGGCTGTATTGTCCAAAGGATTTTTAGCATTTCTGATGCGTAAGAATCCGGCCGATTGCTCAAAAGCTTTATCGCCCAACCGTTTAACTTTTTTGAGCTCTTTCCGAGATTTGAAACCACCGTTTTCTTTTCTGTATTGCAGAATATTATCGGCCAGGCTGTCGCCCAATCCGTCGGTATAGCTCAGCAGGTATCTACTGGCGGTATTCAATTCTACTCCCACGGTATTCACACAGCTCTCCACGACTCGGTCCAAACCGGACTGTAACAATTTTTCATCAACATCGTGCTGATATTGTCCTATTCCCAACGACTTCGGGTCAATTTTTACGAGTTCGGCCAAGGGATCTGCCAATCTTCGCCCGATAGAGACTGCACCTCTTACGGTTACATCATAATCGGGAAATTCTTCTCGAGCGACTTTGGAGGCAGAATATACGGATGCGCCGTCTTCGCTCACCGTAAAAACTTTCAGCTCGTTACTTAAACGCACATAATTTTTTACAAAATTTTCAGTTTCTCGGCTCGCCGTTCCGTTTCCTATAGCTATGGCCTCAATATTGTGGGCCGAAATAAGGTTTTGTACTTTTTTGGCCGCCTCGGTTGTTCTTTTCTGCGGAGCATGCGGATAAATATTTTCATTGTGTAATAAATTTCCGTTCTTATCCATGCACACCAATTTACAGCCACTTTTAAACCCCGGATCTAAAGCTAAAATTCTTTTTTCGCCCAAAGGTGCTTCCAAAAGCAGTTGGCGTAAATTTTTCGTAAAAACGGCAATAGCATCCTCATCCGCCTTCTCTTTAGCCTTGTTTCTGAATTCTGTTTCTACTGAGGAACGAAGCAAGCGCTTGTATGCATCCTCTGTGGCATCGGCTAATTCTTCGGAGCTCTCAAAATTTTGCTTAACATATTTTCGTTGCAAATAATCAATGACGCGCTCATCATCGGGGCGAATTTTCAATCTCAAGAACCCTTCTTTTTCAGCACGTAAAACAGCCAATAATCTGTGCGACGGAATTTTAGCCAACGACTCCGAAAACTCAAAATAGTCCTTGTATTTTACAGCCTCCGCTTGTTTCTTTTTTATGACTTTTGCCTTTACCTCGGCTTCTCTTTTAAAATACCGCCTTACCGATTCTCGAGTTTGCACATCTTCATTGATTTGTTCAGCAATGATATGCTTAGCTCCTTCAACGGCTTCTTGTACCGATTTTACTTTTTCATTCAAATAGCGGTCGGCTGCTTTTTTGAGGTTTCCCGGGCGTTCGGATAAAATAAATTCAGAGAGTGGCTCTAATCCCATTTCCCGAGCTTTAT
>JAYEIA010000317.1:0-22213 GCA_034659855.1 Bacteroidota bacterium | reverse complement strand
CACCGGGTGTGTATTCATCCGGTGATATGTACAAGCGAAAGGCATCAAAGAGAGTAAATATAGAAAATAATTAGTTCTATTTCGTGAGTTTTCGTACATAAATAGTTTTACTTATTTTGGCCACCACTTCGTCGGCCTCGTTGGTGATTTGGGTATAGAACACACGTTCAGCTTTACCGTTTTGATCAACTAAATTTTTAAGATCCTGCAATTCTGTTTTATCGGCTTCTATCACTGCTTGCATTCGCCCTTTTCCCGGGCGCTTAAAATCAATACATGCGGCTTTATCCCATACCACATAATCGTTTCCCATATAGGCCAAAACAATAAACACAAAAAACGGATCGGCCATTGAATACAAAGACCCCCCGAAGTGTGTCCTGAATAAATTACGATTGTAAAACCGCATTTTCATTTCTACAACAAAGCGGCTAAAATCGTCATTAAATTCTTTTAATCGAATACCTGCACCCAAATACGGTGGGTACCAAGATATTAATTTGATGACTCGTTTGGCTTTTTTTAAGTTCATATACTTTAAATGGTTCAATTATTTAATGATATAATGATACAATACCTTGCTATTCAACAAATACACTCTTTGTAAAAGTCAAATTATTAACCGTTTCAGACTTCGTCTGTTTTAATATAAAAAAATGGACATTGTGTATAATTGCAAATGCCTGAATACCTAACAAAACAAATTTTGAAATAAATTCACCCCTACCGCCATCTCTTTCACTATCAGGTATTTGTGTTTTTGCAAATAATGCCTACACCCAATTATATCGCAAAATCATATAGCAACCTTTACATTAAAGGAGTACAGCAATTTGAAATATTAAAACAGACGAAGTCTGCGTTTAAAATATAACTTGACATAAAAATTCTCATAGCCCGGCATCCCTACAAGCACATGAGCATAAGTACTTATAAAGAAATAACCTTGACATTTCTACTTGTTCCGCCAAAGGTCGGATTAAAATCTTTTGCTTACTTTCATCGTTATAAAAATTTTAAATAAACTGTGGCTATTATTAACTTTTTTAATTAAATGATTAAGCTGTTAATGAGCTTCGCAAAGTTCGCAAAATATTGTTTCACAATAATCTTGAAAATAAACAAAATAACTTCGTATAAATTGTAAACTTTATTTCTTTACAAGCACTAAGATTTATAATTTTTTTATTTAGTTGCTGCTTCTCGTCCTTTTTCCAAGGCTTTGATATTAACATCGACCACTTTTTGCCCTTTTCGTCCAAAAATATCTTGCAGTGCCTCCTTATATTTATCAAATTCAATATCTATATAAGGTGTGGCCGCTCCCAGCATAACAATATTTGAAGAACGCTTCGACTTTATTTCAGAAGCAATTTTATCTGCATCAACAATGATATGATTTTTAACTTTTGATTTTATTTCTGCCGTCACTTTATCCATATCCGGGTAATCAGGAATATTTACAAACGGTTTTGAACTCGTAATCAACCAACCGTCTTCTTTTAAATACGGGATGTAACGCAGGGACTCCATAGGCTCTACGGAAAGAATAATATCCGCAGACTTTTTGGGAATCAAATCCGAAGAAATTTCCTTGTCGGATATTCTCATATTTGAATAAACTGCACCGCCTCTTTGGCTCATACCGTGTACCTCTGCCTGCTTCATAAATAGATCACTCTTTAGTGCAGCTGTACCGAGAGTTGCAGCAATTGAAAGAATTCCTTGTCCGCCGACACCGGCTAAAATTATATCAGACTTCATATGTGTTTTTTATTATATTTCTCCCAAACATTTCGGGAATTAATAATTAGAAATTGTTTTATTTTCAGGTCTATATAAGTTACTCAAAGACAATTAAATATGTTATCCTTAGTTTTACAAAATATCGAATTCCGATTATCTTCTTTGCAAATTTTTCATGGCATTCCCCATGCTTCCGCCTCCGGACACCATCTTCATCATTTTTTTGGTATCTTTAAATTGCTTCAACAACTGATTGACGTCTCTTGTACTTGATCCGCTGCCGTCGGCAATTCGTTTTCTTCGACTTCCGTTCATCAGCTTCGGATTGGCACGTTCATCCGGCGTCATGGAGAATATGATGGCTTCAATTCCTTTGAACGCATCGTCGTCAATATCCATATTCTTAACCGCCTTTCCCATTCCGGGAATCATAGACACTAAGTCTTTGATATTTCCCATTTTTTTGATTTGACCCAACTGTTTCAAAAAGTCATTAAAATCGAACTGATCTTTTGAAATTCGTTTTTTAATTCTTCGGGCTTCCTCTTCATCAATTTGCTCTTGAGCTTTTTCAACAAGTGATACGACATCTCCCATACCCAAAATTCGGTCGGCCATTCGATCGGGATAGAACACATCCAGTGCGTCCAATTTTTCGCCGATACCGACAAATTTAATCGGCTTTTTGACAACCGTTCTTACAGTAAGGGCTGCACCGCCTCTGGTATCACCGTCTAATTTCGTAAGAACGACGCCGTCGAAATCAAGGATATTATGAAACTCTTTCGCTGTGTGAACAGCATCTTGTCCCGTCATAGCATCAACCACAAAGAGCGTCTCCTGCGGTTTTATGCTTTTCTTGATATCAGAAATCTCTGCCATCATCTGCTCATCAATAGCCAAGCGACCGGCCGTATCCACTATCACAATATTATTGCCGCTTTGTTTGGCCTTTTTGATACCGGCTTTTGCAATTTTTACCGGATTCTTATTGCCTTCCTCGGTATAAATCGGTATACCTACTTGCTCACCAAGAACTTGCAACTGCTCAATAGCTGCCGGACGATAAACGTCACCGGCAACCAACAAGGGTGATTTTCCTTTTTTCTCTTTAAGAAATTTGGCCAATTTTGCCGCAAAAGTGGTCTTACCCGAACCTTGCAATCCGGCAATAAGTATAACGGTAGGATTGCCTTCAATATTTATTTCAACTTGCTCGCCCCCCATTAGTTCGGCCAACTCGTCGTGAACAATTTTAATGATTTGTTGCTTAGGTTTTACCGATTTTAATACATCGGCTCCCATGGCCTTATCTTTAACAGTTGTTACAAAATCTTTGGCTATTTTGTAGCTGACATCTGCATCAACCAATGCTCTTCGAACATCCTTAAGTGCATCAGCAATATTTATTTCAGTAATTCTCCCTTGTCCTTTTATAAGTTTAAAGGACTTCTCCAGTTTATCCGATAAATTGTCAAACATAGTTATTAGTATTCTGTTTATTTTCGGTTGCCAAAATTAATAAAAAAAATCGTGAAACCTTAGTAATTTGGTACAATAACTATAAATTTTCATAAATAAACAAAACACGCAAAAAAATATTTTTATGACTAACATTCTGACATACCGGCAATTATCACAGTCAGCATAATAAAACATAAAGTAAAGTAACAATTTTCGGGAAATAATTTTTGAGAACTAAAAACTTATCCTATCTTTGCAACCGCAAAAGCGAAAATAGCTCAGTTGGTAGAGCACGACCTTGCCAAGGTCGGGGTCGCGGGTTCGAGTCCCGTTTTTCGCTCTTTTTTTATTTAAGGCGCCCGAGTGGCGGAATTGGTAGACGCGCGGGACTTAAAATCCCGTGACCCGCAATGGTCGTGCCGGTTCGAGACCGGCCTCGGGTACTTTTTCAAAAGCTGTTTTTTTCAAAACAGCTTTTTTTATTTAACTTCCTCCCACAACCCCTATTTGACAGTAGTTTTCTTGGATTTTTTACTCATTTTTTGATTTCAATCATATAGTAAACACCTTACTATCTGCAAGTTACAATAAGTCCAATTTTACTGATATGCACCAAAGTATCAATCATTGAGACTGCTTATTCAAACCTTAACACCAATCTTTCTTTGATTATTTCTGAATTTAAGGTAGTTTTGTAAGGATGAAAACATGTGAATTTTATTTACTTTTTTATAAAGTTAAAAGATAAAGCCGGTTTTTATACCGGCTTTTTTTGACATAAATAGGGTTGAAAATTAAGTCCGTATCACTCCGGTTTTATAATCTTCTGTGGTAGGATTGTTGGTTGAGGCTGTAATTCCTTCCGAAATAATTTTTCTGGTATGCAACGGATCAATTACAGCATCCACCCACAAACGAGCGGCTGCATAATAGGGAGTGGTTTGCTTGTTATACTTATCTTGTATCTCTTTGAGCAAAGTCTCTTCTTCCGCTTTTGAAAGTTCTTTTCCTTGGGCTTTTGATGAGTTTACTTTGATTTGCAATAACGTTTTGGCAGCACTGGCGCCACTCATAACAGCAATTTTTGCCGTGGGCCAAGCTACAATCAATCTCGGATCATAAGCTTTACCGTTCATGGCATAATTTCCTGCACCGTATGAGTTTCCGATTACAACAGAGAATTTAGGGACCACTGAATTTGCCACGGCATTAACCATTTTTGCCCCATCCTTAATAATACCGCCGTGCTCTGAACGCGAACCAACCATAAAGCCGGTTACATCATGCAAAAAAACGAGGGGTACTTTTTTCTGATTGCAGTTCATTACAAAATGAGCGGCCTTATTGGCTGAATCCGAATAAATTACTCCGCCAAACTGTACTTCTCCGTCTTTCTTTTTAATGATGGAGCGCTGATTGGCTACAATTCCAACAGGCCAACCGTCGATATGAGCATAGCCGCATAAAATGGTTCGTCCGTATTCTTTTTTATATTCTTCAAATGCAGAATCATCAACCAAGCGCTCAATTATTTCTCGCATATCGTAAGGCTTGGTTCTGTCGGAAGGCAGTATTCCATAAATTTCTTCCGGATTTTTCCGGGGTGCCTTGGCTTCCTTTCGGTCATAACAGCAATCATTATTTTGCCGACATAACTTATCGGTCAGGCTTTTAATTTTGTCTAAAGCATCTTTATCATTTTCTGCTTTATAATCGGTAACTCCCGAAATTTCAGAATGGGTTTCGGCACCGCCAAGGGTTTGCCCGTCCACATCTTCTCCGATAGCCGATTTTACTAGATAAGAACCGGCCAGAAAAATTGTCCCGGTTTCTTTCACAATTATGGCTTCATCGGACATAATAGGCAAATAAGCTCCGCCGGCCACACAACTCCCCATTACGGCAGATATTTGCGGAATTCCCATAGCCGACATCTTTGCATTATTTCTAAAAATTCGTCCGAAATGTTCCTTGTCGGGAAATATTTCATCTTGCATGGGCAAAAATACGCCGGCACTGTCAACCAAATAGATGATGGGCAAACGATTTTCCATGGCTATTTCCTGAGCCCTCAGATTTTTCTTGGCTGTAATGGGAAACCATGCGCCGGCTTTTACCGTAGCATCATTGGCCACAATTACCGCTTGTTTTCCACTGACTCTGCCGATAACTACAACTACCCCACCCGACGGACAACCTCCGACATCGTCATACATTCCGTCGCCGGCAAATGCACCAATTTCCGTATAATCATTTTTATCATCCAATAAATATGCAATACGTTCTCGGGCTGACATTTTGCCTTTTGTGTGCTGCTTCTCAAGTTTGGCTTTACCACCTCCCTCATAGACTTTTGTCAACTTTTTCTTCAGCTCGGACAAAGCCATTTTATTCTTGTCTTCATTTTTATTGAAAGTGATATCCATAAGATTTATTCAAATTTATATTTTTGCTCAAGATATAAATTATTAGACATATTAAGAAAACAATATATTTACCCGAAATATTCATGAAAAATAAAGATTCCTCATTTACTGAACTGATAATGAGTTAAGTAAATAAAAACAGCAACAGCCCAAATTTAGGCTGATTTTTCACCGAAGGTACATTTTTTCTTTTCCTGACACATCGTTGCAAACCCTTTGCAGTATTAATATACAACGGCAGGATTTGTCGCCTTGTTTCAGAAAAAGAAAAAACGTATGAATAATTCGGGTTTACCAATCGGCAAAAAATTCTCTCCGGTAATCCGGACAGTCATACAATGTTTCGACAACTCTCACCAAGCATTAACTCCGTATTCGGGCCTTGATTAAACAATAAGTCCAAAATACTAAGGTTTGGCATAAAGCGAAATCGAGATTCAAAAACCTGTATGTACGGCCGGGGTTCAAAATCAGTATCCGGTTTTTGTTTGGATTGTTTGGGATGAATAGAAAATCTGAAATCACCGGTTTCCGGATTTGGATTAAATTTTTTCGTAAATATTATTTCAGAGCTGAGCCCAATTTCAGAAATTAAACCATTCAAAATTTGTAAATTATACTCAAATAAAAATGTATATTTTTCTGTAAAAAACTTGAGGAGTGCATCAATATAAAATTCATAAAAAGGAGAAGATTTATAGGCCATTTCAATACTGCGCAGATGATCCTTTTGCCAATTTTCGGTATAATCTATTCGGACATCCCTAATTGGCATACGCTTGCCGGAAATTTTCTTGACAGGAATCGACAAAGTTTGTTTCCCGTTTGGCCCTATAATAACCGTCCTGTTTCTGTATGACTGAGAATTATAATTTTCGTGTGCCTCCATATATATAATATCCGAAGCAAATATTTTTGTAAAATACTGAATCGGAGGAAAATATGCCGTAGAAAGACTGAAAGCTTTTTTCATGGTCGGGATTAACTTTAACACACTTTATATCAAAATTTATTTTAACTTACTTATGCCTTTTTGCAGATAATCGTATATTCGCAGTCCCAAAAATAAGAAATTGAACATGAAAGATTACAATATTTGGAATTTTATTTCATCCGAACTCGAAACCACAAATTCGGTTATTCTTATATTAACGGCAGATACCAAAGGAAGCAGTGCCGGGAAGACCGGATTTAAATGTGCCGTATCCCAGTCCGGAAAACTATTTGGGACGGTGGGAGGCGGCGCTGCTGAACTTAAAATGATTCAAACGGCCAAAGAAATGTTACATGAAGGGGGTCCCGAAACTGTCAGAAAGCAGTTGGTTCATAATCCAAACAAGAAGGGGGAACAATCCGGAATGATTTGTTCCGGCAATCAAACGTTTATTCTTCAACTCATTGATAAAAAAGATAATACCATTGTGCAAAGCCTTATAGAGGCCTCGCAACAAAAATCAAAACCCGGTATTTTATCTGTGGGTAATGTGTCCGGAATAAATTTCAACGAAAGTGAAGCCGACAACAAGAAATACGATTACACTGAACTCAACGAGCAAGACTACATATATAAGGAGCAAACAGGAAAACCTGATACACTTTATATTATTGGCGGCGGGCATGTTGGTGCTGCGGTTTCAGACCTATTTCGTAACTTAGATTTTAAAATTAAAGTGTTTGATGCCAGGCCTGAGCTAAAGATATTCAATGATATAAAAAGTGCTGATGAAAAAATTATTACAGATTACGGTCAGCTTCATCAATATTTAAAAGTCGATGACACAAAGTATATTGTTATAATGACCGCCCAACACAGCACAGACCAAACAGCCTTAGAACAAGCCTTGACGTCTGATGCGGCATACATAGGTATGCTGGGAAGCAAGGCCAAGAAAAATGAAATCTACCGAAATCTGATAAAAAAAGGCATAAGTCAAGCACAACTAAATACCGTATTTTGCCCGGTCGGAGTCCCTATTAAAGCAAATACTCCCGCAGAAATTGCGATTAGTATTGCTGCAGAAATCATAGATTTTAAAAATAAGCAGATTCAACAGTAAAATTAATGCTCAATCAACAATTGCAAAAATGAACAACAAGGATACCAATTTCAAATATACAAAAGGAAGAAATATCAAAGAATGGCTGCCAACCACGGCCAAAGAAGTTAAGAATTTAGGTTGGGAAGAACTTGACGTTATCCTGTTTACAGGCGATGCCTATATCGATCATCCGGCTTTTGGTGCTGCGGTTATCGGTCGGGTATTGGAAAAAATGGGGCTTCGTGTGGCTGTTGTCCCCCAACCCAACTGGCAAGATGATTTAAGGGACTTCAAGAAATTGGGAAAACCGAAACTCTTTTTTGCTGTCACCGCCGGCAATATGGATTCTATGGTCAACCATTATACAGCAAACAAGCGACTGCGTTCCGACGATGCATACACACCTGACGGACGTGCCGGAGCAAGACCCGATTATGCCGTAACGGTTTACACCAAAATACTGAAAAAATTATATCCCGACAGTCCGGTGATATTAGGCGGCATTGAAGCCTCTCTGAGAAGATTTACCCACTATGATTATTGGGCCGATGAGTTACGACCAAGTATATTATATTCCTCAGGAGCAGATCTGCTGGTATACGGAAACGGGGAAAAAAGTATTGAACAAATTTCTCGAATTGTAAGAAAAGGAGTTCCGGTGCATGAATTGAAGACAATTCCGCAGACGGCTGTATTTGTCGAAAAAGAAAAAACAGCGGACAATAATTTGGAAACATGCCCGCTGTACAGTCACAAAGAATGTTTGGCTGATAAGCAAAAGTTTGCAAAAAACTTTAAATTTATCGAAATAGAAAGCAACAAGATTCATGCCAAAACATTGATACAGAAAACATTTAACAAGACTTTACTCGTTAATCCGCCTTATCCTAAGACTACTGAAAAAGAGGCAGACCGCATGTATGCCCTGCCCTACACAAGATTGCCCCATCCAAAATATGCAAAAAAAGGTTTAATTCCTGCCTATGAGATGATTAAGTTTTCCATAAACAGTCATCGAGGATGTTTTGGAGGATGTAGTTTTTGTACAATATCAGCCCATCAGGGAAAATTTATTGTCAGCCGATCGGAAGACTCCATACTGGATGAAGCAAAAATAATTACTCAAATGCCTGAGTTCAAAGGCTATATTTCAGATATCGGGGGTCCCACGGCGAATATGTACAAAATGCAAGGCTATGATATAAGTATCTGCGAAATGTGCACACGTCCCTCGTGTATTTTTCCGTCGGTTTGCAAAAATCTCAATACCGACCATTCTCAACTTACTGAGGTTTACAAAAAGGTAAGGAATATTGAGGGCATCAAGAAAGCGTTTATCGGAAGTGGAGTACGATATGATATGCTCTATGATTCAGACCAAAATGTACACAAAGATAAATACGACTACGCCAATGAGCTGATAAGCCACCACGTTTCGGGCCGATTAAAAGTAGCCCCCGAGCACACCTCAGACAGGGTACTGAAATATATGCGGAAGCCGTCTTTTTCTTTATTCAAACGATTTGTAAAGCTCTTCGAAGAAATTAACAAAAAGGCAGGTCTTAAACAACAGCTCATACCTTACTTTATCTCCAGTCATCCCTCCTCTACCGAGGAAGACATGGCCGAGTTAGCTGCCGAGACCAAAGCTCTGAATTTTAGATTGGAACAGGTCCAAGATTTTACTCCCACTCCAATGACACATGCGGCAGTTACGTTCTATTCCGGTTTAGATCCCTATAAATTAGATAAGGTTTACAGTGCAAAAAAACAAAAGGACAAGAAAAATCAACGCCTGTTCTTCTTTGGATACAAGAAAGAATATAAGGGAAAAATTATAACCCGTCTTAAAAAGATGAATAGATCAGACTTGCTGAAACGATTATTTCATTAAATCAATCAGATAAGCAATATGGTCAATGCCATGCTTGCTCCGATAATTTTATCCGTATTTTTTCCTGATATACCATAAGGCATGGCTAATACAAGGATAAAATTTTCTGATTTTTCAATCGAAAAACCATAATTCAATACCAAACCGGAAGAATTCTCAAGAACACTATCAAAAGTATTGTTAGAATAACTCAACCCGTCAATGACTTGAAACCGTCTGTAACATAATATCCAATATCTGAATTCAGAAACAGCCCGTTCCTATAATTTTCTTGCACATTATAAATATAGTCCTGATATTGAAAATCAAAATCAAGACTCAGCTTATCGGAAAATGAGTACGAGGAAATGAAGCCGGCCACAAAGGACGGAGCGGACTTTAGTTGATGTATTTTTTTATCTCTAATTTGATTTCCTACAACAAGGTTGAACCCGGACAGAAGTCCGAAATCTACCTTTTCAAAAATGGAAGGGAGCTGATACTTTATTCCTAAATTTATACTTCCGACATCAACCGAGGTTGAAAGCCCGAGTTCAATGACTTCTGTTAATCCATACGAAAAACGAAAACAAAAATTGGATGCTGTAGCTATACTGTCATCGGTTTGGAACATGGGCTGAAGTTCACCGGAGTTATCCCAATAATAGGATGAATACTCCATACCGAATACCGGCTCAAACTCAATTGTACTCTCCGCTACTGTTGACGTATTATATGTTACTAATTTTGAATTAGATATACCCCCAACTTGAGCATAAAGAACTAAAGATAATACAGTGAAAAAAAAGGACAGTGCAAAACGTTTCATCTTATTTTTTTTATGTCGCTTATACATGTTATACAACACAGTCTTGTATAACGCTATAATTCAGACAATGCTAAACCTGAACTCGCTATAACTAAAAAAAGATACTATGCAAGCATAACAATCGATTTGTTTTATTATATTTGTATCTGATGCACAAAGATAATAAATTTAAAAAAAAATTATGATCTCAAGTATTATATTCACAGTGGCCCTCATAGCCACCATCGGACTTTTCAGCTACAATGTCAGAATTATAAGAAGAAATATTAAACTGGGTATCAGCCAAAATATTTCTGACAACAAGAAGGAGCGTTGGAGAAAAATGTTTCTGACCGCTATCGGGCAAAGCAAAATGACCAAGCGGCCTATTGCCGGAGTATTACATATTATAGTCTATGTTGGGTTTTTATTGGTCAATATCGAAATGATTGAAATTCTTATCGACGGTATTGCAGGGACTCACCGTGTGCTGAGCTTTATCGGGGAAGATGTTTATAACAGCTTTGCCGGGGTTTTTGAAGTATTTGCCACACTGGTATTACTTGCCTGTGCCATTTTTCTTATCAGGCGTAATGTATTAAAAATAGGAAGATTTCACAACAAAGAAATGACTGCTTGGCCTCGTTTGGATGCCAATATTATTCTTATTACCGAAATACTGCTGATGACCGCTTTTTTGTCAATGAATGCTGCAGACACAGTGCTCATGGAGAGAGGACATATCGGAGAACATCAAGTGGGTCCCTTTCTCATTAGTCAAATGCTGGTTCCGTGGTTCAGCGGTTTTTCCGCAGGAACCCTTCATTTTATAGAACAATTCGGCTGGTGGTTCCATATTATAGGTGTATTTGCATTTCTGAATTATATACCGTATTCCAAGCACTTTCATGTATTTTCGGCATTTCCCAACGTATGGTATTCAAAGTTGGGACCTCAAGCCGTTTTGTCCAATATGTCATCTGTAACTAAAGAAGTAAAAATAATGCTCGGCGCCATGGCTGACGACGGCGGAGAAGACGACGAAATACCGGCCTTCGGAGCAAAAGATATTCGACAGTTGAGTCAAAAAAATCTTATGGACAGCTACACCTGTACCGAGTGCGGGCGTTGTACCGCAGTGTGCCCGGCGAATAACACCGGAAAAAAGCTTTCGCCCCGAAAAATTGTAATGGCTGTAAGAGACCGCACAGAAGAAGTAGGCAAAGGTTTTGCTAAAGAAGGCAGTGATTTCGACGATGGCAAAAGCCTCTTGGGAGATTATATTTCCCAAGAAGAACTTTGGGCCTGTACCACTTGTAATGCTTGTGTAGAAGAATGTCCCGTATGCATTGACCCGGTTTCCATAATTATGGAACTAAGACGGCACACCTTCCTGGAAGAGTCAGCCGCCCCGACACCCATAAATTCCATGTCGAGAAATATTGAAAATAACGGAGCCCCTTGGCAGTACTCTGCAGCCGACCGCTTCAACTGGGCAACAGGCATTGAAAATAATAAAGGAGATGCAATTAGTGTTCCGTTGATGTCTGATAAAATCAGTAAAGGAGAAAAGCCGGAATATCTGTTCTGGGTTGGTTCAGCAGGGAGTTTTGACGAAAGAGCTATTGAAATTACACGAAGCTTTATCAAAATACTTGACCATGCCAACGTAGATTATGCTTGCTTGGGAACCGAGGAAACCGACAGTGGTGATAATGCCAAACGTGCCGGTAATGAATTTCTTTACCAGATGCAGGCCATGACAAATATTGAACTACTTAATAACTATGAAGTTAAAAAAATTGTTACCTGCGATCCGCACGATTTTAACTTGCTGAAAAATGAATATTCCGGACTGGGAGGAAACTATGAGGTCATACACCACTCTCAACTTATTGAAGAATTAATTCGTAAGAAACTGATTTCGTCAAAACCGAAGACCGAGAAAACAATAACGTATCACGATCCCTGTTATTTAGGCAGAGGTAATGAGGTTTACGATGCTCCGAGAGCAGTAGTGCAAGAATTTGGTCGGTTGAAGGAAATGGAGAACAACAAAAAACGATCTGTATGCTGTGGAGCCGGAGGTACACAAATGTTTAAGGAAGCGGAAAAGGGAAATTCTGAGGTTTATGAAATGAGAACCGAAGAGGCCCTTGAAACAGGTTGTGATATTATTGCAACGGCCTGCCCATTTTGTATGACCATGATTACGGACGGAATAAAAATGTCGGAATCCGAAAAGCAAACCGAAGTGTTAGATATTGCAGAAATAACAGCAAAGAATTTACAATAATTTAACACTATATTAACATAGGGGAATCGTGTTATTTCCTTTCAAATCAAGAACTTTTGTATTTAGCAAAGGTTCTTTTTTTATCAGAATTTAATATATGTTGTATTTATTGATATTATTTTATAATCATGATATTTTTTAATCAGACATTTAAGCCCTTTACTTATTCAAGACATTTTGTAAAATATAGCTTACATTCAGTTCAATAGTGCTAAGTGACTGCATTTCAGTATCATTACTGTAATAATCTAACAACAAGCATATTACAGCATTAAAAAAAAGTTTTAAACTTTTTTTAAACACTAAATCCCTGTAAATTACCTAAATATGTGACAGATGCTAAAAGTTGTTTAAAAAACATTTTTTTATTAGATTTTTTTTTTAGACATTTACAATCGGAAACAAGCCCCCTAAATAATTAATTAACCCCTAAATTGTATGTTAATGAAACAGGATCACGAAGCTGTTTGGCAGAATTGTTTGCAAATTATCAAAGATAATATAACTGATGAAAACTTTAACATCTGGTTTAAAGACATTGTCCCTGATAAATTGGAAAGAAATATTCTTACCATTCAAGTAAAAAGTACATTCATTTACGAATTCATTGAAGAACATTACATTACTATCCTGAAAAGGGTGCTGAGAAAAGAACTTGGCTCGAATGCAAAATTAGAGTATAAGATTGTAGTAAACAGCTCTAATTTTACTAACAGCTCAAAAGGAAAAAGTGTAAATTATCCTTCAGGAAACGCCACCAAGTTAGACAACAGAAAAATGCGAATGCCTGTGTCTGCCGGAAAGAGACCTTCTCATCCCTATGTCACTCCGGGGATCAAAAAATTTCAAATCAATGCCAACTTAAAAAAAGAGTTGCATTTTGAAAATTTTATCGAAGGCAATTGCAATCGATTGGCTCGCTCGGCCGGTAAAGCTATCGGAAGCAACCCCGGTAAAACGGCGTTCAATCCACTGTTTATTTTCGGAGAATCCGGAATGGGAAAAACCCATCTGGCTCAAGCCATCGGTATTGATGTCAAAGAAAACTTTGTAGGAGAGAAAGACGATAAAGTTGTATTGTATATTGCGGCCAATGAATTTGAAAAACAATTTACCAATGCGGCAAAAAATAACAATCGAAACGATTTTTTTCAATATTATCAAAACATTGATGTTTTAATCATTGATGATGTTCATGATTTTTCAGGAAAGGTAGGTACTCAAAAAACGTTTTTCAATATTTTTAACCATCTGCATCAAGCCGGGAAACAGCTCATATTAACCTCTGACCGTCCGCCCTCTGAATTGAACGGACTGAACAAGCGATTGATTTCCCGTTTTAAATGGGGTTTACTCACCGAGCTTACTACTCCTGATATTGAAACCAGAATTTCTATTCTAAAACAGAAAGCTTATAATGACGGCATTCAACTTTCTGATAAAATTATTAATTACATTGCCGATAATGTCTCAGGAAGCATCAGAGAGTTAGAAGGGACTATGGTTTCTTTGCTTGCTCAATCATCATTAGTAAAACAAGAAATTACTTTCGAGTTTGCAAAACAGTTGATTGATCGTTATGCTAAAAAGCCAAAGAAACAAATCAGTATTCCGTATATCATCAAAACAGTGGCCGATTATTTCCAGCTGAATCCGGATACTTTAAAGTCCAAATCTCGAAAACGAGAAATTGTACAATCTCGACAAATTGCCATGTATTTTTCAAAAATATATACCAAGTCCTCTCTGTCGAGAATCGGTGCAGAGTTTGGCGGAAAAAACCATGCCACGGTAGTTTATTCGGAAAAGACCGTAAAAGATATTGCCGAAACAGACAAAGCTTTCAAACAACATCTTTCTGAAATTGATGAGCGTATTAAGGCCGGTTTGTAGATAATATTAATACCTACTAAGAAAAAGAATCAAGTTATTGGTTCTTTTTTTTAGTGCTAAGGGGTGCCTGTACGGTATAGTATAATTAACAGATACACAGACTTATAGTGTTGTCTTTGAATTTGAATAATCGTCATTTGTTGTCATTTGTTTTGCTACTATTGATAGTCATTTTTTATAAGTTTTTGAAAATGACAATATAATGACTACCAATGACTATTTAATGACAAAAACATTCAAATATAAAATAAGCATGCAACTATTGTTATACTTGCATTACAGAGTTTCCGGTCAGAGACTAAGGAATTGTTATAATCGGTGAATGCTTTTTTTGATCGTGATTCTCACCCAAAAGAAAGCCGTTATTCCCGCCAACACATTTGAAATTAAGGCCGAAAAAAAGATGCCTTTCAAACCAAAATAGGCAGAACCTAAATAGGCCAAGGGAACATAAAGCACCGGCATTCTCAACAGTGTCAATAATAGCCCGGGTATTGGTTTATTTATACCGTTAAATGTCGAAACCCCAACCATTAAGAAACCGACAAATCCATAACTGAAGGTTACTATTCGTATATAGTCTGCTGCAATTGATACTATCTCAGGATTATCGGAAAATATACCGGCTATTTCGTTTGAAAAGAGCAACGCAATAATCATCAGAAATGTCCCCCAAAGAATAGAAAAAATATTGCTGTACTTGACACCTTCCAGTAAACGGCTATACTTTCGGGCGACCCAATTTTGTCCGGCAAATATTATTATGACTGAAGCCAAAGCATTGATTACCATAATACCGAACATTTCTACTTTTGATACCACCCCAAAAGCAGCTACCGCTTCTTTGCCGTATTCGGCCAGCAGTCGAGTAATAATACCGATGGAAAGAGGTAAGGCTAACATGCTTAAGCCGGCAGGCAAAGCAATGAATAATACTTTCTTCCATGTCGAAAGCACATGCCTGAGACTTGGTTTATATTTTTGAATTAATTTATATTTTTTGACTAAGATCCATACGACGGCCACAAATGATAAGCTTCGGGCAAATACGGTTGCCAGGGCGGCACCTCTTAATCCCAAAGCCGGTATTGGTCCGTAGCCGAAAATTAAAATCGGATCTAATATGGCATTAACAACGGCAGAACCAACCATAATCATCCCGGGCAAGAAGGTGTCCCCGGCACCTCTGATAATATTGTTTCCGACCATAGGGAACACAACAAAAAGAACTCCCCAATACCAAACCTCTATATACCGGCGTATCAAAGGAATCATGGACTCACTTGCTCCCAAAGCCCTAAACAACGGTTCGATAGTGAGAAATGCCGTAACAATAAAAATGATTACGACTAAAATTGCTAAAGTCAATGATTCAACGGAGTAACGAACGGTCTCTATATGCGGTGCGGTGTGATAGTTTCGTGAAACCAGAGAACTGACCCCAATCCCGAGCCCAATGGTAATACTCGTAAAAAACATAATGACCGGAAATGTAAACCCAATGGCAGCCAGTTCATCATCTCCCAGCTTGCCGATAAAGTAGGTATCCACCAAATTAAAAATGACAATCCCCATCATCCCCAAAATCATTGGCCAGGTCAAGCCGGACAAAAGAGGAATAACTTTTCCTTTGGTAAGATTTTTTTTTGAATCAGCCATAAATTCTTTTCGAAAGAGTTCTGTGAGTGCAGTCTAAAAAGTTATAAAGTTGAAAGTTTATAAAGTTAAGTTGCTCATAATTAATCATTTACAATAGTAGCATAAAATGTTTTAATCCTTGATCTTAAATCTGTTAACTTTACAACTTTACAAACTTTATACTTTTTAAACTAAACTCTTCTGTTATATACTAAGGTGTTTCTTAATTTCATGGAGTTTATTGAGTGCTTCAATGGGGGTAAGATTATTAATATCCAAATTCTCAATTTCCTTTCTGACTTCAGAAAGCACCGGATCATCCAATTGATACATACTCATTTGGTAGCCCTCACGCTTACCGGCCAAGTTTCCGGCCTTCTCAATCATATCTTCTTTTCTGTGCGTTTGTTCCAATTCTTCAAGAATTTGATTGGCTCGTTTGACAATACTTCTCGGCATGCCGGCCAATTTTGCCACATGAATTCCGAAACTGTGCTCACTGCCGCCGGGCTCGAGCTTTCGCAAGAATATTACTTTCCCGTCTATTTCTTTTACCGAGACATTAAAGTTTTTAATCCGATTAAACGTCTTTGCCATTTCATTGAGTTCATGATAGTGCGTGGCAAATAATGTTTTGGCTTTTACTTGGGGATGCTCATGTAGATGCTCCACAATGGACCAGGCTATTGAAATACCGTCGTAGGTACTTGTGCCGCGTCCTAACTCGTCAAAGAGAATAAGACTGCGGTCAGAAATGTTATTGAGGATATTCGCCGCTTCATTCATTTCAACCATAAAGGTGGACTCTCCGGAAGATATATTGTCAGAGGCCCCTACTCGAGTAAATACTTTATCAACAATTCCAATTTCGGCTGCATCTGCCGGTACATAACTTCCTATTTGTGCCAATATTGTAATTAAAGCCGTTTGCCGAAGCAAAGCAGATTTTCCCGACATATTTGGTCCGGTGACAATAATTATTTGTTGATCTTCTCTGCTCATTCGTACAGAATTTGCCACATATTTTTCACCGGGAGGCAACTGCTGTTCAATGACAGGGTGGCGGCCTTCAGAAATATTCAGCACATACTCGTCGGCTACTTTGGGCAGAACATAATTATTCTCCTTGGCAACAACCGAAAAAGAAATCAGACTATCCAAGCCGGCAATTTCTTCCGCATTTTTCTTTAAAATAGACAGATAATCAGTCAGGCTCAATACCAATCGATTAAACAATTCTGCTTCCAAAACACCAATCTTTTCTTCGGCACCGAGTATTTTTTCTTCGTATTCTTTCAGCTCTTCATTGATATACCTCTCGGCACTTACTAATGTCTGCTTGCGTGTCCAATGCTCAGGAACCTGTCCCTTGTATTTGTTTCGGACTTCAAAGTAATAGCCGAAAACATTATTAAACGCAATCTTAAGGGAAGCAATTCCGGTTTCACGGGCTAATTTTTCTTGTAAAGCATCTAAATAATCTTTACCGGAATAAGCAATTTTACGATATTCATCCAGCTCATCGGAAACACCCTCAGCTATAACCCCTCCTTTTTTCAACTGTACCGGAGGTTCATCTTGCAGTTCCTTCTCTATTCTGTCTCTGATTTCTTTACACGGATTTATTTTGTCGGCTACAAGCCACAAATTTTCGTTATCTCCGGCTTTGCAGGCTTTTATGATATCTTCAGATGCATACAGTGCATCTTTTAATTGCTCGGTCTCCCGGGGATTAATCCGTTGGGACGAGATTTTAGAGCTCATGCGCTCCAAATCGCCGGTTTGTTTTATGAGTTTGCGGAAGTTATCGCTGAGTTCTTCCGAAGCATTCATAAAATATTCTGTTACATTTTGCCGCTTAAGGATTTGCTCTTGACTTTTCAGCGGAAAGGCTAACCAACGTTTCATCATTCGGGCTCCCGGAGGCGAAACGGTTCGATCAATAATATCCAGCAATGATTTACCCTCATCAGAATAGGTTGAAAACAGTTCTAAATTTTTAACAGTAAATTTATCCAACCAAACATAGGCATCTTCCGATAGACGAGAGATTGATGCAACATGTTTGATTTTAGAATGTTGTGTTAAATCCAAATAATGCAGAACAGCCCCGGCAGCTGTAATGCCGGCTGTCATATGAGTAATTCCGAATCCTTTCAACGAAACCGTATCAAATTGCTTTAAAAGCCTCTCGTGGGAAGCCTTTTCGGCAAATGCCCAATCTTCAAGTTTAAAAGTATAATATTTATCTCCGAAAATCTCCAAAAAATCTCTGTACATTCCTCGTTCAACCAAAACCTCCTTGGGAGAAAAACTGCTCAGTAACTTATCAATATACGACTTGTTCCCTTGAGCCACATAAAATTCACCGGTTGAAATATCCAAAAAGGAAATTCCGGAAAGTTGTTTTCCTAAATGAACAGCTGCCAGAAAATTGTTTTTTCTGTGCTCTAATACGTTATCATTAAGCGACACACCGGGAGTAACCAACTCAGTAATTCCTCTCTTTACAATTTTTTTTGTAGTCTTGGGGTCTTCTAATTGCTCACAGATTGCCACTCTTTGTCCGGCTCGTACCAATTTAGGCAAATAAGTATCCAGGGCATGATAAGGAAAACCGGCCAATTCAATATAGGATGCTGAACCGTTGGCCCGTTTTGTTAAAGTAATTCCTAATATTTCTGAAGCTTTTACAGCATCAGTAGAAAAAGTTTCATAAAAATCACCAACCCTGAATAAAAGAACAGCATCAGGGTGCTTAGCCTTAATTTCATTATACTGCTTCATTAAGGGCGTTTCTTTCTTCTTTTTCTTTGCCATATTTTAGTCAAACTTTATAAATTGAATATCATGCAAATATATAAAAAACGAGAGTTTGCAACCTAATTGTTAAAAAGTTTTTAAAATTTAGGCTCCGGTAGGTGTTTTTGCTGAAACTGCAAACCCTATGACGTTGGTATTTCAATTCAAAATATTTAGAACATTAGATTACTGCTAAGACAGCCCCGATTCAGTAAAATATTATTTATGATAATTACTGATTTAATAGGGGGTGGTACAGCTGCTCTTGTCATTTGTGTAAATATTAATTAAAAAAATACACCATGAAAGTTCAAAAAACAACAATTTTAGTATTGATTTTTTCATTAATTACCGTTTTCAGTTATGCAGATAAAACAATAAGCGGAATGGTTACCGACAACAAAAATCAAGCGATACCCGGCGTTAGTGTTACGGCAAAAGGCACAAGCACCGGAACAATGACAGATATAAACGGAAAATATTACTTAACGGTAAATGACAAAGTAAATGTTCTAATATTCAGATATATAGGCCTGAAGACAAAAGAAATAAAGACAGAAAACAAAAATGTAATTAATGTAGTAATGGAACCTTCTGAAAATCAAATAGACGAAGTGGTGGTAATGGCTGTGGGAATTAAAAGAGAAAAAAAGCAATTGGGCTATGCAGTTGAAACTGTTAATTCAGAATCAAGAAATTACAGAAAAAGAAAGAATCGAAGAAAAACACACAAGCGAAGAAATACAAATATAACCACTAACGAAATACTGCCGGTGACGCATAATACTGAGTCTTATGATTTTATAAATGAAAACACTTTCAAGGATGCTAAACAAAATCCTCTCTCTACATTTTCAATAGATGTGGACAATGCTTCCTACTCAAACATGAGAAGATTTTTGAACAACAACCAATTACCACCGAAAGATGCCATACGAATTGAAGAAATGATTAACTACTTTTCCTATGACTACAGGCAACCGGAAGGAAATACTCCATTTTCGGTGCAATTTGAAACCGGCAAATGCATATGGAATGAAGACCATTATTTGGCACAAATAGGTATCCAAGGGAAAAGAATCGATAAAAATGAAATTCCAAGAAGTAACTTAGTTTTCCTTATTGATGTCTCAGGAAGTATGGGTTCAAGAAATAAGCTGCCTCTGGTAAAAAAATCATTGCAACTATTGATAAATGAACTGAATCCGGAGGACAGAATTGCATTAGTTGTATATGCAGGAGCAGCCGGAAAAGTACTTGGTTCAACTCCCGTACGCAAGAAAGAAAAAATATTAGAAGCCATAAATAATCTACAATCAGGAGGAAGTACGGCAGGCGGAGCCGGAATAAAATTGGCCTATAAAATTGCCGAACGAAACTTTATTAAAAACGGAAACAATAGAGTATTATTGGCTACCGACGGAGATTTCAATATAGGAGTAAGCAGTAATGCAGCCATGGAGCGCCTCATTGAAAAAAAAAGAGAAAGCGGAGTATTTTTAACTTGCATGGGATTCGGCAACGGAAACTATAAAGATTCTCGCATGGAATTACTTTCAAACAAAGGAAACGGAAATTATGCTTATATTGATAATATTACGGAAGCTGAAAAATTCTTAAAAACAGATATTTGGGGTACACTTCATACCATAGCCAAGGATGTAAAAATTCAAATTGAGTTTAATCCAAAATATATAAAATCTTACAAACTTATAGGTTACGAAAATAGGTTAATGGACAATGAAGATTTCAACGATGACACCAAAGATGCCGGAGAAATTGGAGCCGGGCACACCGTAACAGCTTTATATGAGATAATTCCCGCTGAATCGGAAGAAGAAGTAAAAACATCGGATGAACTCAAATATCAGAGCAGCCGGCTCAAGGACAGCAGAGACTTACTGACACTCAAACTGCGATACAAAAATCCAAAAGGAATCAAGAGTAAGCTCATTGAAAAAACAATAGATAACAACACAATAAATAAGCAAGAACTTAGTCCCAATTTAGAATTTGCATCGGTAGTTGCCGCTTTTGGCTTAAAGCTGCGAGGTTCTGACACTGTAGAAAATTTCAGCTACAAGCGAATAATAAAATTAGCGAAAAAGACCAAAGGAAAAGATAACGAAGGCTACAGAAGTGAATTGATAAAATTAATTAGAATCGCAAATTTGCTGAATGAAAACAGTTGAATATTATAGAGTAAATAAGAGAATATAAAGCAATACTTAAATAACTGTTTTGCAAAGCTGTAAAAAGTTCCGGGGTACAATACATCCGGAGCTTTTTTTACTTAGATTGCTTATATTTCAAAACTGTTAAACATTCACTGTTTTGTTTTTTTAAAATTAAAAATTCTTTGACTTCTTAAAAAATAAAAAAAGAGTATATTTGCATTCACCGTAAACTGACTAATAAATATTATTATGAAAAAAGTTAAATATCTGATATCAGCTTTATTTATATCCCTGAGCATTACAGGATTATCTCAAAACTCCGCAGAATCGGACAGTATGCTCATTAAAAACGAAAAGTTCTACATTAATAAGCATCTTCCCCTTTATCTGTGGATTTCTTCTTCCGGCGATGGTTCTGCCGAACAAATAAAATTGGAAGGGTCGCAAAATAATAAATATGCAAACCCATTTTATTTAGATACCGAAGGTCATAATACTGTGTATCCGAACTATGCTGTATCACTAAAACAAAAAAACAAGAAATATTATATTAACCGATTAGTTTTTGATGTCTATGCCGATGGATTGCCGTCTAAAACTTATTTAAAATATTATAATGTCCGGTATGGATACCGGAACGGAAAACGATATTATAAAACCGGACTCAAAGTTAAATTGAAAAGTTATGACGGGATGTCCGGAGTAAAAACGACCTATTATAAAATTAATGAATCGGAATTTAAACCCTATACCGATAAAATACTTTTCGATACCGCCGGCGAATACAAGCTCTCATACTACTCTGTTGATTATACCGGCAATGAAGAAGAAGTTAATCACTTGAAACTGACCGTAAGCAATTAGTGTCAAAACAAATTAATTATAAAAAATTAATCAGTCTACTGTCAAACATTGTGCTATCTGAATCCTCTGAATTACAGATGATTGTATTGTCCCTCTCGAAAGTTTTAACCGTGATTCAATACAAAAAGTAATTTTAAAAGAGGCGTAAAATTTTTAAAGTCTTACTGTTGAATACTTTAAAATAATT
>JAYEIA010000316.1:0-5400 GCA_034659855.1 Bacteroidota bacterium | reverse complement strand
ATTTGGATTTACAGAACCGGAGGTTAAAATAATAATTGATGATTTTAACATAAAAACAAATTATTCTGAAATAAAAAAATGGTATGATGGGTATAAATTTGGAGAAATAACTAAAATTTACAATCCCTGGTCAATATTAAACTTTGCTGTAAGCAAAAATGAAAAGTTTAAAACTTTTTGGACAAATACAAGTGCAAATGAGTTAATTAAAAATGAAATTAAGAAAAAAGAAGCCGATAATATCAGACAAGAATTATTAAAACTGATTAATAACGAGATAATTATAAAAGATATTGAAGAAAACTTTGTATTTTCTGATTTTGAAATTGATAATGAATTATTATGGACTTTACTCGTATATAGTGGATATTTAACAACGAGTGACAGTATTTCACGAAAAGAATATGAATTAAGAATTCCAAATTATGAGATAAAAACTGTTTTTCAGGATACAATATTGAAATGGTTACAAAGGGATGTCAAAATTGTCAAATCATTGCTTCAAAACACTGCAAATTATTTAATAAACAATCAAATAGAAAAGTTTGAAGCCGGATTTAAAGAAATAATTGGAGACACATTTAGCTATTACGATACTGCAAAAAACAATGAATATATTTATCACTCTTACATTTTGGGATTACTTGCAATTATAGGAGATGATTACATCATAAAATCAAACAAGGAAAGCGGAGAGGGCAGATATGATATAATGCTAATTCCTCACAATACTTCGACTTCGCTCAGTACAGGTAAATCAAGGAACGGGGTTGTAATTGAGATTAAGCAAATTCAAAAACAACAAGAAAAAGAGAATAATGAAGATTTTAATAAACGAATTAACAAGGAACTAAAATTTGCAACGAATCAAATAGATAGAAATAAATATTATAAAGAACTAATTGACAATAGAGTAGATGAAACTAATATAATAAAAGTTCCAATAGTTTTTGTAGGGAAAGAACCATATATTACACTGATAGAAAAAG
This sequence comes from Bacteroidota bacterium, assembly GCA_034659855.1. GTDB lineage: Bacteria > Bacteroidota > Bacteroidia > Bacteroidales > JAADGE01 > JAYEIA01. The sequence goes on along the minus strand of JAYEIA010000316.1, from coordinate 4,411 downwards.
AACATTAAAAGATCATATCATTGTGTTTGAGTAGTTTTATTTTGTAGTGTAATTTTTCGCTTGGCTCAAAACCTTACTACAAAATAAAACTACTATAACTTTACCGGACTATCATAAGTTATTTCCTAACCATTTCTACAGAGCATCACTTTTGATAACCATCAGTTTATCTCGGGTCATTTCATTGATGGAATAAGGAATACCTCCCACTCCTATTCCTGATGCATCTCTTCCTCCAAAAGGCATCCAATCGACCCTGAAAGCCGTATGGTCATTTACCATAACAGTGGCTGCATTTAATTTCTTAACGGTTTCTAACGCAATGTCCAGCTGTTGAGTAAATACTGAGGCTTGAAAATGAAGATCCAAACTGTTGGCTTTCGAGATGGCTTCATTTCTGTCCGAAAAGGAATAAATGCAAACCACCGGACCAAAAACCTCAAGCTTAGATACTTTGGACTCGGACGACGGATTTAGCAACACAGTAGGTGCATAAGTTGTATTACTGAGACGCTTTCCGCCGCACAACAATTCGGCTCCTTCTTCGACAGCCTCTCGGACCCACTGCTCTACTCTTTCTAACTCATATTCGGAAATCAACGGTCCTACCTCCGTTGATTTTTCCATCTGATTGCCAACGACTAATTGTTTGGCCAAAGCAGTAAACTGTTCCGAAAAATTTGAAACAATCTCTTGATGCACAAAAACTCTTTGCACCGAAACACAAACCTGCCCGGCATGATAAAATCCTCCTTTAATAAGAGCGGGCAGCATTTGATCAAATGCAGCATCTTTTTCCACAATTACAGGAGCCGAACCGCCGTGTTCTAAAGCACAATGGGTTCCGGGAGACAGTTTTGATTTCAGTTTCCAGCCCACATCCGCAGAGCCGATGAACGAAAGGTAACTCACTCGATTATCGGTAACCAGCTTTTGGGCAAGACCGGTTTTACAAACAATCACTTGGCACCAACCGGAAGGCAATCCGGCTTCGGCCAATAATTCTCCGAAATTTAAAGCTGAAAGCGGCGTGGTCGATGCCGGTTTTATTATCACCGGGCAACCGGCAGCAATGGCTGTAGCCACTTGATGAACAGCTAAATTCAAGGGGTGATTAAAGGCACTTATCGAAACTACCACTCCTATTGGTTCTCTTGTGGTAAAAGCTATTCTGTTTTCTGAGGCGGGTGTTAAACCCATGGGGATTTGCTCTCCTTTGATTTGTCCAATATATTCTGCCGCTAATTTAACGCCGTTTATGGCTCTTAATACTTCGACTTTAGAATCGTTGTAGGGCTTTCCGCCTTCACTTGCCGCAAGATTGGTGAGTTCTTCAACCCGAGACTTGATCAATTCAGCCGTTCGCTCCAATATTTCTATTCGCTGATGCGGCGGTATCCACTCTGCCTGATTCCGAAATAATTTGTCTGCGACCGTTAACGCCTTCTCAACATCGTGAACATCGGCCAATGGAATTTGCTTTATTAAACTTCCGTCAAAAGGTGATTTTACATCTAACATAGGATTAAACTTTAGGGATTATGAGTTCAAATAGTTATAAATCAATTTTTGGTGCCCGCAGGTATGCTTCATTTTCGGTTAAACCGACAATAAGTAATGGTACAATTATTTAATGGTATAATGGTGCAATAATTCAACTGATTATCAGTAACATAACAATATTAAAATACGGAAAATTTTATGTGTTACTACTTTATATATAAACTACGGACTACCTGCCGGATTCCAACGAAATGTTTCAATCATGCGATCAATATCAGCTTTAATAAACTCTTGTGCCGGAGCCAATGAATCTTTATTGGGATGCACATTAAAATAAAATGATCCGCGCACAAAGTGATTAACACTGTCGGTCAGATAAAACTGAATGGTAGAAGCTGCATTGCCCTCAATTTGGTACAATATACCGTAAACATTATTCTTTTCGTTTCGCCACTCTGTGGGTATAATGGCGTCGGCCTTGCCGGAATGCTTGTAAACCATCTCATGACTGTCTTCAGTATACAGATGCAAATTATTATCAACAGGTTTGTAACTCAAATGTAAAGTTGCATTCAGTTTCGGAAATTGAAGATTTACCCAATTTTCATTTTCACTATTTTTAATATCTTTCTGAATATAAGAATAGACCGGCATTTCAAAAAGATATGGGAGTGTACTGTCGCTCTGAGTGTATTCTTTCTCCGGAAAATCAACTCGAAAATATCCTCGAGGTTTTGGCGTATTATTTTCCTTACAGGAAGAAATCCAAACTAAGGAAATCATGAGGACCAACAATAAACTGTATCGTGAACTTATCATATTACTTAACCGTTAACTCTATTCGTATAATTCGCCGAGTATCCGCCTCCAAAATTTTGAAGTTATATCCTTTAAAAGTTATCAGCTCTCCTTTAATCGGAATCCGTCGCTTGAGTTCCAAAATAAAACCGGCTATGGAATCAGACTCCCCTCTGATATCGGAAAAAATATCCTCTCTGATATCAAAGACTTTATAAAAATCGTTGATTTGAAGTTTTGCATCAAATTCGTAGGTATTCGCTCCGGTCTGAATCACATTTTTTTTAGTATCATCCGTTTCGTCAGTAATTTCCCCGACAATCTCCTCAATGATGTCTTCCATGGTAACAAGGCCTAAAACTCCGCCATACTCATTACTCACTATTGCCATATGAATTTTTCGTACTTGGAACTCTTGCAGTAAATTATTTATTTTCATACTTTCCGGCACGTAATACGGCTTTTTAATAAGCTCTTGCCATTTAAAACTATCTTCATAATCAATAAATTGAAGAATGTCTTTGGCAAATATTATTCCTTTAATATTGTCAGGGGTTTCGTCATAAACCGGCACTCTGGAAAACCCTGAATAGGAAATGACATTCACCAATTCCCTGAATCCGACTTTTATGTCTGCCCCGACAATATCAATTCTGGGACGCATAATTTCTTTAACATCAATATTCCCGAAAGTAACAATTCCTTCCAGAATCTTTTTATCTTTCCTAATCTCAGAGCCGGCAATTTCTATAGCCTCTGAAAGTTCTTCAACTGAAATATTTTTTTTCTTTTTCATTCGGTGCTCAACAATACCGGTTGATTTCTGCAACAAAGAACTAAACGGCACTAATAACCTTGAAGTAATATAAATTGGAAAGGCCGTAAATTGTGCAAATTTAATACCTGCATGCGTTGAATAAACTTTTGGAATAACTTCTCCGAACAGCAACAAAATAAATGTTATAACAACGATTTGAAAGATAAACTCCTTAACCGGTTCTTGGGGAAAATCCAACAAATTATCTGTTATATAGGCTGAAAGTATTACGATACCTATATTAATAAAGTTATTGGCAATTAGGATGCTGGCGAGTAGACGCTCAGGTTTTTTCAGCAAGAGAAGTATCAACTTGCCGGCTTGCGCTTCAGACTCTTTCAATTTCTTTATATCCGCAGGACGCAATGAAAAGAAAGCCACCTCTGAGCCGGAAACCATGGCAGAAGAAAATAATAAAATAAGAACAGCAATAATTCCGGCTATAGCTCCATAGGTAATTGGTTTTGCTACTATCGCGGTAATAATAATTTGAAAAAAATCGGAATGCAAAATTTAATTTTTAGTGAAAACTGTTTAAAATACAAACATATACATATAAATACAATTCGTCAATAGATATAGCTTAAGTTTATGCAAGTTTAACAAAAACAAAGCAGAAATATTAAAAATATTCCTGCCGTATTTATATGAACTCTAATTTAGAACGGAAGATCATCTACTTCGTCAAAATTTTCATCATTAGTTTTAGTTTCTGCTGTTTTATTGTCAGCAACAGGTTTCGATGCAGCACCACTATCGGTAGTATTTCCGGTACGATCAGCTCCACCTAACATTTGCATTTCTCGAGCTACAATTTCGGTAAAATACTTTGTCTGACCATCTTTTTCATATTGTCGAGTTGTAATTTTTCCCTCGAGATACAGTTGATCACCTTTTTTAACATAAGTTTCCACAACTTTGGCCAAACCTCTCCAAATCACAATGTTATGCCATTCAGTATCCTCTCTTTTCTCACCATCACGAGTTTTGTAACGTTCATTAGTGGCTAAACTAAATTTTGCTACCGGTACATCTTCCTTAATATACTTAATTTCAGGATCATTCCCTACACGTCCGACTAATATTACTTTGTTTACTGACATAAATGAAAAGTTTTAGAAAATAAATTTTGTTTGTTCTTGCAAATATAAAAAGCTTTATGTAAATACGTTATATTTTTTAAGATTTTTATAACTATTATCAACACAAATTAATTATGAAAAAATAATCTTTTATAGATTGAGCATGTTGTTTTCAAAACAACATGCTCAACCTCCAAAAGTTTTCTTTAAT
>JAYEIA010000315.1:0-1058 GCA_034659855.1 Bacteroidota bacterium | reverse complement strand
AAAACAACAAGGAATTTTAAAATAATAGCTTATCTTGTTACAGGTGATTTAAAATTTGAAAAGGTTAATCCTAACATAAAATAACACAAATCAAAACTAATTACCCACACTAATCGAGAAAGAACCTCTGTTAAACTGTCCAAGTCGGCATAGTTTCTCGCCGAACTAAACAAATAATCTTCGGGGTTTTCTACTACTAAATATTTTGCAGGGTTTTGATGTATGTCATTTAATTTTTTGCAAAAGAACTTATTGCCGTAACTTAGTCGCACGTGTTGCAAACGCATGCGAGCAGGAGCTTGTCTTTATCGGTTATTTTATATTTATCTGACACTGTTTACTTATTTTTACAGTATTATTCTTCACGCTACAAAGTTAATATTTTTTTCATGCTGCCGGTATTAGACGCACGCGTTACAAACGCGCGATAGCCGGAGCAAGAAATACAAATTTAACCGAAAAAGATATAGATTTTATCGCAGAAGAAAACAGTGAATTTCAGACAATGCAAACATTTCTACTTTCGTCCGAAGACCAAAATAAACCGACCCACGAAAAAATCTGACTTTTGTATAAAATCATAAACACCCCATACAATGACCAACAAACCCCCGACATAAACGAACAACAACGAGCCGAACATAAACAAACAATCCAAAAAGTATATCAATTAACCGAAAAATATCCGGATTTAGTTCAAACCGAGCTTGACACCGACCACGAACAGCTTGCCAAAAACTGTCTTAATCAATACATATCCAACCAAATCCGCACCCAATCCGTGCAAACCTTTCTCGGCACCGTAGCCGACAGTATGTCATCTCGAATAGGCGAAACCAACACCGGCGAACAAGCCCAAATCGACACCGCAAGCATGAAATTAGACGACAGCGGAAATTACAATTGCGACTTCAAATACTGAAACTCCGACACGAAATACTCGCTTGAAATCAAGCCTTTCAAAACAAATTTTCTGACTAATTTCAAGTTAAAATAAAAATCCGGTATTAATTACATTTTTCGTTCAAAAATCAAAACCAACACCCAATTATCCCCAA
>JAYEIA010000314.1:0-5427 GCA_034659855.1 Bacteroidota bacterium | reverse complement strand
GGCGTAAAATTTTTAAAGTCTTACTGTTGAATACTTTAAAATAATTTCTATCACAATATTTGGCGGTAAACCATTAATTTTTTCTATTATCGGCTTTGGGGCTTGCTCTGTGTTTTCTGTAACCGGCGGCGTGTTCGGAGACTGAGCATGTTGTTTGCAAAACAACATGCTCAACCTCCAAAAGTTTTAATAATATATCTTTCATTATTAAATTGCACCGACACTAAATAATTAGTCTCTGAACGGAAACTCTATAATGCAAGTATAATAATAGTTTCATGCTTATTCTATATTTGAATGTTTTTGTCATTAAATAGTCATTGATAGTCATTATATTGTCATTTTCAAAAACTTATAAAAAATGACTATGAATGGTCGCAAAGTAAATGACAATAAATGACGATTATTCAAATTTAAAAACAACACTATAAATCTATATATCTGTCAATTATGCTATTCCGTTCAGGCACTAATTATTAAACACCGGAAAATACAACTTCCCGGGCACTTTTCAAAAAAAACACTTTATTTTAAATTTTTATGAATTCCGATGCCAAATTCATACGGTAAATCACAGTCCATAAATCCAAAAAAAGATTCATCTGTATTCAAATTATCAGGTATCAAAAAACCTAAAAAAAGATTATGTTTAGCAACCTGTAATTCTTCTTGTATAAATTTAATTGACTTCCTACATTGCTCAAAATTTCAATAAAAATTTAAGTTATGAAAAATATTTTAGTTATCGGAGCCGGACTTTCCGCATCAACTTTAATTAAGTATTTACTGGATAATTCAGAGGAATTCAGCTGGCACATTACGGTGGCTGATTTTAATGAGGAAACGGCTAAGCAAAAGATTGCAGGTCATAAAAATGCATCTGCTGTTAAGTTTGATATTTTTGATTCCAAACAAAAAGAAGCCGAAATTAAAAATGCCGATATTGTGGTATCCATGCTCCCGGCACGAATGCACGGAGAAGTGGCTGAAAGCTGTCTGAAATACAAAAAGAATATGGTTACAGCCTCCTATGTATCCAAAGAAATAAAGCGTATGGTGAAGGATGTACCGGACAATAATATTCTTATTCTCAGTGAGATAGGTGTTGACCCCGGAATCGATCATATGTCGGCCATGCAAATTATTGATCGCATAAAAGAAGCCGGAGGAAAATTAGATGCTTTTAAATCGTACACCGGCGGACTGGTTGCTCCTAAGTATGATAATAATCCATGGAATTATAAATTTACTTGGAACCCCAGAAATGTAGTTCTGGCAGGACAAGGATCTGCCGCTCGAATTATTATTGACGGAAAATACAAACATATACCCTATAATCGGCTGTTTACTCATACATTCAGCACAAATTTGCCCGAATACGGCGAGTTTGAAGTTTACCCCAACCGAGATTCTTTAAAATACCGCCCGATCTATAATTTGGACGAAATCCCTACATTAATCAGAGGAACCATGCGTCGTCCGGGATATGCTCAAGCCTGGAATACATTTGTTCAACTCGGAATGACCGATGACAGCTATACTGTTGAGAATAGTGAAAATATGACTTACCGAGAATTTACGGAAACATTTTTGGCTCCGGGAGAAGAACTTTCAACAGAGGAAAAGCTTGCTCACGAGTTGAGTTATGAGCCCGAAGGAACTTTAATGTACAAACTGCGATGGTTGGGCATTTTTACGGATACAAAAATCGGTTTACCCCATGCTACTCCTGCACAAATTATGCAAAAATTACTGACCGAAAAATGGAATTTAGAAGAGGATGACAGAGATATGATAGCTATGCAGCATATTTTTGACTATTCTATTGAAGGGAAGAAAAAACGCATAAAATCTTCTATGGTAATCGAAGGGAAAGACAGCGTTCACACAGCCATGTCAATAACTGTAGGATTGCCTGTAGCCATAGCGGTAAAAATGATTCTTACGGGAAAAATTAATGCCAAAGGTGTTGTAATCCCCATTAAGAAAGATATTTATACCCCGGTACTTAAAGAGTTGGAAACTTACGGCATCCAATTCATTGAAGAGGAAGAAGAACTCTCATAGGGAAGCAATGATGCAATTATTTAATGATATAATGGTGCAATAATTTAACTGATTATCAGTATTATAACAATATTGAGTCAACTCCAAAAAGTCAAATTTGTCAAATCACCGGTCGGACGGCTATGCTAATTAACTAAAAACAAGATGACTAGTTTTGAGTATTTTGCAAGTATATCCGTCTGACCGGTTTTCGGAGTGGACTCAATATTAAAATACGGGAAAATTTATGTGTTACTACTTATAAAGTGTTGTGATAAAATCGAGAGATGTAGTTCCTATTTTTGAGTACCATTAGACTCAGGTGTTGAATTCACAACTGCCCCAAACAAATTAAAGGATACTGCCGGTGTTAGGCAGTATCCTTTTCCTGTTAGTAAACCGGTACAGTTTATAAGAGGAATTAATTGTTATCTAATAATTCAGCCATTTCTATCAAACGAATATATTCGGCTCGGTAATCGTTGGGGTCTTTCCCTTTTCCGGCTTTCGCCAAAGCTTTGGCCATACTGTATGTAGAAGACCCTTTATGCTCCGAACCTCGCAATATCATACCGAAAGAAGCGACTGAAGCAGAAAAATTAAAATTTTCACTTCTCTTATTTTCGGCAACTAATCGGTAAGGTACCGCTTCCTCAATCAAAATGCTTTTCTCTTTATCAATCGGCTTGTACCTGAATTTTAAAGTCATAATTTCACCGCCGGTTTTCGCTCCTTTTTTAATTTTTGTTTCCTGATATTTTAAATCCGAAGCGGTATTTACCTCAGTGGCAGAGCCGGTAGGAATAATTTCATAAAGTGCAGTTACCGTGTGCCCGGCACCGAGTTCACCGGCATCTTTGGTATCATCATCAAAATCTTCTTTGGCCAACAGTCTGTTTTCATAACCTATGAGTCGGTAGGCCTTGGCCATTGTAGGGTTAAATTCAATTTGGATTTTGACATCTTTGGCAATAGTAAACATATTGGCTCGTAATTCTTTTTTGAAGACTTTCTCGGCTTCTTTGATATTGTCGATATAAAAATAATTCCCGTTTCCTGCATTACTGATTTGCTCCATACGTCCGTCTTTATAGTTTCCCATGCCGAGCCCGAGTATAGTCAGGTAGATGCCCTCTTTTCTTTTCTCCGAAATAAGGTCAACCAATGAGCCGGTTGCCGAAGTCCCGACATTAAAATCACCGTCGGTAGCAAGTATAATTCGATTGTTACCTCCGGGTATAAATGCTTTCTTGGCTTGCTTATAAGCTAAATGAATCCCGGCTCCTCCGGCGGTGCTTCCTCCGGCTTCCAGACGATTCAAAGCCCGCTTCACCGTACGTTTCTCAGTAGCAGGTGTTGGTTCAAGAATCAAACCGGCTGCCCCGGCATATACTACAATAGAAATCATGTCTCGGTCATCCAGTTCATCAAGAAGCAGAAGAAGAGATTTTTTCAACAACGGCAATTTATTATCCGTATCCATGGAGCCGGAAACATCCAGAAGCAAGACCAAATTTGAGGGTTTGAATTCATCATAGTTCAATTTTTTTCCTTGAATACCAATGTGCATTAATTTGTTCTCAGTATTCCAGGGGCAATCCGATAATTCCGTAACAAAAGTAAACGGGTGTTTTCCGGTGGCATCCGGATAATCATAGCTGAAATAATTAATCATTTCTTCAATTCGCACAGCATTGGGAGGCGGCATAGAATTATTGTTTAAAAACCGCCTGACATTAGAGTAAGCCGCATTATCAACATCAATGGAGAAGGTAGAAAGGGGGTTTTGTTTGACATCCTTAAACGGATTATCTACAATTTTGTCGTACTCTTCGGTATTAAAGTCTTCGGGGTTCTCATCGGGAGTGATTTGTGGTTCTCCTCCGAGTGGATCTTCGTTTTTTACTCCATCAAGAGCAACTTCCTCGACTGATTCCAACGCATAATTATCGTCAGAAAGAATTTTTCTTCCGGATTCTTGCCGTGTTTCTCCGCAGGAGAAAAATACAAGCATAAAAACAAATAAAACAATAATTACTTTTGATGTATTTTTCATGTTTTTCTTTTTTTAGCCGTCAATTAGATAATTTTACGGGCTGTTAGTAAATCGTATCAATTAGATTATATTCATATCAGTATCCTTTTGATGTACCGGCTGTTTTGATTCCATAAACTGAGATGAAATTTTAAAATACAATGCATCAAAATAGTTAAATACATATTAAACTGATATTCACACAATACTTCATATAAATCGGAGGATTGTATCGGCCACATTAATTGTACATTATGAGAATAAAATCAGAATTCAAGTTACAAAATATTAATGATTTCAAACGAAAACTATTCAATTATTTTTCGGAATGTAAGCACGTCGTTTTTCTCGACAGCAATGATTACCCCAATAAAGATGAACGAAATAAAAAATACAGTGATTTTGATTTTATTTTTGCACGCGGAGCCCATAAAATTATTTCTCCTGAGAATGATCGCTTCGGGAGTCTGCAAAAAGAATTAGCAATCCAAAAGGATTGGGCTTTCGGGATACTTTCTTATGACCTAAAAAATGAAACCGAAAAACTGTACTCGCAAAATACAGACGAGCTGAATTTTCCTGAAATTCTGTTCTTCATTCCCAAAATGATATTGTTCGGAAAAGGAAACCGACTGACCGTCAAATACCTTTCGGAATACTACAGCAGAGAACAGGTTAAGCTGATAGTGGATGATATTGGCAAACAAAAAATCAGAACCGGTTATGCAGCAAAAAAAACAGTTAAACTCAAACATCGCTTCAGTAAGAATCAATATCTAACTTCAGTAAAAAAATTAAAGCAGCATATTCAAAGGGGCGATATTTATGAAGCAAACTTTTGTACGGAGTTTTATTCCGAAAATACACCGTTCAACCCGCACTCAACCTTTACAGAACTAAACGAAATCTCCCCCACCCCCTTTGCCGGTTATTTCAGAATACAAGACGCCCATTTGATATGTGCCGGCCCGGAGCGTTTTATCAAAAAATCAGCAAATAAAATAATATCCCAGCCCATTAAGGGGACTATAGCACGAGGAAAATCAAAGCCAGAAGATACAGGAAATGCAAAACGATTGAAAAATGACATCAAAGAGCGAGCTGAAAATGTAATGATTGTAGATTTGGTAAGAAATGATTTATCGAGGACGGCCGCCAAGTCCACGGTTGAGGTTGAAGAACTGTTCGGTATTTATAAATTTCCACAGGTTTTTCAAATGATTTCCACTATAGTCTCAGAAAAAAAGGCAACTATAAACGGCGTAGAAGTCATAAAAGCCGCTTTTCCTCCGGGTTCAATGACCGGAGCTCCTAAAATACGAGCCATGGAACTGATTGAAGACTAT
>JAYEIA010000313.1:0-22442 GCA_034659855.1 Bacteroidota bacterium | reverse complement strand
ATTCAGATTCCGGGAAATGTTAAACGTGCTGCTATGGTTAATGTTGAGAGGGATAACGAAAAAAAGACAACGGGTGATATTCATGCAATTCAAACCGCAGAATCAAATCAAACCAAGGTCGAAAATAGCCGGGCAGCTAATCAAACATCACAGGAGCTTGAAATACAGAGTATTCCCGAGCTTGTTTCTTCGGCTCCAAAACGCAAAAAGACTTTATTGGTTTCTGTTTTGACCGAAGAGAGTATTGAATATGAAAAGAAAAATATGACGTTCGATACCAACTCCTCGAGTAGTGATAAAAGTCAAGCATGGGTGATTGTAGAGAAAGGTGTAGATGTCTGGAAAGCCATGACCTCCGGAGAAATTGTGATGGCAAATTCCTATTCCGAAAACGGGCGAATAAAAAAACTGAATCTACGAACCGACAGACTGGAAATAAGTCAAACATTTCACGACCACTAAAAAGAAATAAATTCTAATTGTATAGTACTCCTTGCTTTTTGCACGCTAAGCGGGAAACTTATGCTTAAAAATAAATAATGAACTATACTTTAAACAGCTAATAATTCGATTCTTATTAAAGAGTGTATTTGTTGAATAGCAAGGTATTGTATCATTATATCATTAAATAATTAAACCATTCAAAGTATATCAACTTAAACTTTAATAAAATGAAAACACAAGCAAGAATTATCAAACACTTAACACTTTTATTGCCGGCACTACTTATTTTTTTCGGTCAGAATATTGCAACAGCTCAACAAGATACTACGCGCATTGAAATCGGCGGTCTGGAATTTATTATTGTTGAAAAAATCAAACGAATGGAAGAGGGAATTTCCAACCTTGAAAAAGGAAAACGAACCTTTGAAAAGGAAATTGCTAAAGCTGAAGCCAATATAGCTGAGGCCGAAAAAAATATTGCAGCAAACGAAAGGAAGCTGAATGAAAACCCCACCGAAGAAGAAACTAAAATTATTGAATCTAAAATTGAACGACAAGAACGTATTATTGTCGAAAATGAAAAAAAGATTGAAGCATTCTCCGATGGCATGAAAGAAATAGATGCCGGAATAGTCGAACTCGAAGATGAACTTTCTGATATGGGAGATGAACTTGATGATGACCTTGGTAATTTGGATAAGGATATAGACGACGATATTTCTAAATCTATTGAGAAACACAAAAAAGGGAAAAAGTATAACGGACATTGGGCCGGTTTTGAATTCGGATTAACCAATTTTATGAATACAAATAACCAATTGGCCACTAATTCTGAACGAGGATTCATGGAATTGAACCCGGAGAAGTCTTTCGGTTTTGCCGTAAATTTTATGGAGTTCAATATTCCGGTTTTCTACAGAACTTTTGGGTTTACCACCGGTCTCGGAGCTACATGGAACCATTTTAATTTGGCACAAAATGTGGATATTTATGAAAATGAAGCCGGAGTAATGACGGCCATGCAAGTGGACCCGGCAGTACGAGAGTACGATCGAAATAATTTGAATATGGCTTATTTAACTATTCCGGTTATTGCCGAGTTGCAAATCCCCATGGGCAAAGAAAAGTTGTACCTTGGTGCCGGCCTTATCGGTGGAGTCAGAATGTGGTCTAAATTAAAGCAAAAGTATGAGATTGACGGAAATAAATTTAAAGACAAAACAAGAGACGATTTTCAATTGTCTCCTTTCAGATACGGTGCTACTCTGCGGGCAGGGTATGGTAAAATAGGGTTATTTGCCAATTATGACGCCTCACCCTTATTCAAAGAAAATACCGGACCGGAGCTTTACCCCTTTTCAGTGGGCTTAAGAATTATTAATTTTTAGAGAAAAAGAGATAAGCATAAAAGAGATTGTCATAGATTTTACGGAGCAACTGCCGGGAGTTTTCTCGGCAGTTTTTTTGAGCAGAAAAAATTTGTTTGTCATTGCTGCCTGTTGTATCTTTGAGCACTCGTAAAAAGAAAATAATTTAAAATCAACAGAAATGGCTCAATTATTTGGAGAAATATCCCAGGTTATAGGACCGGTAGTGGACGTCAGCTTTGAACAATCAGGCGGAAAACTTCCCGAAATATACGAAGCTCTTGAAATTACAAAAGACAACGGAGAAAAGTTAATTCTTGAAACCCAACAACACATTGGTGAAAATACAGTAAGAACTGTGGCTATGGATGCAACCGACGGACTCCAAAGGGGCCTTAAAGTTCTTGCATCCGGACACCCGATACAAATGCCGGTAGGAGAAAAAGTAAGAGGCCGTTTGATGAATGTTACCGGCCAAACCATTGACGGTTTAGAGGACGTAAGCAATGAAGGCGGATATCCTATCCATAACGAACCTCCGAAGTTTGAAGATCTTTCTACAAGTACTGAAGTACTTTACACCGGAATTAAAGTGATTGACCTTATTGAACCCTATTCAAAAGGTGGTAAGATTGGACTATTCGGCGGAGCCGGAGTTGGTAAAACGGTACTTATTCAGGAGTTGATTAATAACGTTGCCAAAGGTTATGAAGGGCTTTCTGTTTTTGCCGGAGTGGGGGAGCGTACCCGTGAAGGTAATGATTTACTTCGGGAAATGATAGAAGCCGGAATTGTAGATTACGGCGAAGATTTTATAAAATCCATGGAAGAAGGAAACTGGGATCTTTCTAAAGTCGATATGGAAAAAATTAAAGATTCAAATATTGCCATGGTTTTCGGTCAAATGAACGAGCCACCGGGAGCACGTGCACGTGTTGCTTTATCCGGACTTTCTGTTGCCGAAAAATTCAGAGACGGAGACAAAGACGGCAAAGGAAATGATATTCTGTTTTTTATTGATAATATTTTCCGATTTACACAAGCCGGTTCAGAGGTGTCTGCTTTATTGGGACGTATGCCGTCAGCCGTTGGTTACCAGCCGACTTTAGCTTCCGAAATGGGAGAAATGCAAGAGCGAATTACATCTACAAACAAAGGGTCTATTACCTCGGTTCAGGCGGTATATGTGCCCGCAGATGATTTAACCGACCCGGCACCTGCCACAACATTTTCACACTTGGATGCCACCACCGTTTTGAGTCGTAAACTTTCAGAACTTGGAATTTACCCGGCGGTTGACCCCTTGGATTCTTCTTCTCGTATTTTATCCCCGGATGTTGTCGGAGATGAACATTATGATACCGCACAACGTGTCATTAACTTACTGCAGAGATATAAAGAACTTCAAGATATTATTGCTATTTTGGGCATGGATGAATTATCCGAAGAAGATAGGTTGGTTGTTAAACGAGCAAGACGTGTACAACGTTTCCTTTCGCAACCCTTCTTTGTGGCAGAACAATTTACCGGACTCCAAGGAGTTATGGTTTCTATTGAAGACACCATCAAAGGATTCAATATGATTATGGACGGTGAAGTGGATAAATATCCTGAAGCTGCATTCAACCTTGTCGGTACAATTGATGATGCTATTAAGAAAGGAGAGAAACTCTTGAAAGAGTCAGAATAATACTTTAGTTGGTCGTTGGTATCAATCGACAAAAACAAAAGTAATCTTTGACTGTTCATCAATAAAAGAGGAGTTCAAAAATTAATCGTGCACCTGTTAACTTTAGTTTATGTATATAGAAATAGTAAGTCCCGAGAAAAAATTGTATAGCGGTGATGTTGACTATGTTCAATTACCCGGAACAAAGGGACGATTTGCAATTTTAAAAAACCACGCCCCCTTGATTTCCACACTTACGAAAGGCACGGTACTGGTGAGAGATAAATCGGAGCAAGAAAAAAATATCGATATATCGGGCGGAGTGGTTGAAGTAATGAAAAATAATATTATTGTTTTAGCAAAGTAAGCCGTTTATAAACAGGCTGATATCTTGTTTTAAGAACCGTATCAACGATTGAATAATAAAAGGTTTATGCCCGAATATTTTCATGCTAAGGATTGTGAGGCTGTTTCATTTTTTGAGACAGCTTTTTTTCATTTGTCTTAGTCAATAAATGGGGTTTTTACTTTCAAGTAAAAATTAAGCAAACTCCTGTAAAGGATAAATTCCAAAAGTTGAAATTTTCAAATAACTTCGTTCCGGAGTTTTTTTTTTAATACGTTAAATTATTTTTACCTTAGCAAAAAGGTGCGTAAAGCGTGATATAAAACCGCTTAAAATAACATAAAGCTCTAAAAATCAAGAAGCTGTAAATGTTCAAAAAATGGCTTTATTTAACTGCGGGGTGTTAGGTAATACGTTGTGCCACATGCAAACAGAGACATTGATACCATGGAATCGAATGAAATAGTGAGAGAACAGATTTTTGGGATTATAAAAAATCAAATCAGGGATAATACTCCCCCTGAGACTAAAAAAACATATGACAGATTGATAAAAAATGGATTTGATGATTTACAAACCAGACAAATGATTGGACAATGTTTGGCTGTTGAGTTATTTGATGCTGTGAAATTTGGAAAATCGTATAATAATGAACGATATATCAAGAATTTAAAAGCACTACCCAAAGAACCATTTGATTAGATTAAATGAAAAAGACTCCCACAAGAGAATACAGAATTCGTTCAGCCGGGAGCTGGATAAAAACATATTCAGGACAAAATATTGTCAATGGATATTTAAAAAAGTACTCTGTTGACAAATTATGTGCGGTTAAGGAACTAAAAATAAGAGTTTTAAGTTAATTGTAAAATGCTTTGTAAGGTCTTGATAATTAAGCACATAGCTTGTTTTGCTAAAATAAAACATACTTTTTAGACCGGATTCATGCAAGTAAAGAAATTTAGTACCTAAATTGAGTGCACCCAATAGGAGCATGATGTTTTTTTGTAATATCTTTTGGCTCAACGGCGAAGCCCTCAAAAACACCTTATTAAATTATTTCAAAATTAGTGAATAAAATATTGGTGCTCATCAAAGTTCATAATCGCTCATTTTAGGTAGTAGTAAAACGCAAGTGAATTGCTTCGAAAACCTGCACTGCGCATAGTCCAACCGTTAACGGCAAGTTGCAACATAAATAAATTATAAGATAAAATGAAAAAAAAATATACATAAAAGAATGGTTAGAAATAAAACCCTATGAAACGCAAACTATAACAGATGGTTACTATCTGAAATTAAGCAATAAAATAAAGAAAAAACTAATAAATAATCACTTTGATATTTTATCTCAATATCTTGACAGAGAAGATATTAATATGCTATCTTGTTTTATAACTTCCTACTTTGAAGATATAATATCAGAAACAAATATTTGGACTTCATTTGTTGAACTTCATCAAAAACTTTACAATAAGAAACTACCGTTCTACGACACAAAAGATTATTACGAAAATGAAATAAACGAACAGGATATTAGGTTTTTATTTTGGTATTTTTTTAATACTGTCCAATTTAAAAAATTTATTGATTCAGGGAATTATTTCTTTTCTGAAATGGCATCTGATATTATGGAAATATTAGAGAAAGAATATGAATATGCCCCTGAAAATAAAGTTTTTAAAAAATATTACGAAATAGACAAAACAGAAAGTGATTTTTACGTAGCTCGCAACTTGATTGATACTATTCTTTTTAAAACCTATCTGTTTTATCCGGACACACTTTTAGATTTACACGAAAGTGAAGTTGAATTAATTGAAGACAGTAAGGACAAAGAAAATCTAATTCATTTTTTAAACGAAAACAGAGATGCCGAATTACATAAAAGTTATACTCGACTATTAAGTTTAAAAGGAAAGGAATGGGCTGCAAAAATAATTGGGGAAGAACACTCTTTAAGCATAGACTTTCTAAATATATCTAAAAAAATCAGAGGTTTTTTCTTATACAAAGGACAAGATGAAAATAATATATTTATTGAACATATCGCTTCAAGCAAAACATTTAATTTGACTAAAAAATCATTTGACCATTACGAAGATTTAAAAGAAATTGATACAATCTTATTTTTGGGTATAGCTCAATGGAAAGATGAATGGTGGTTTTCCGGTCTATATTTTCAAAATAAATTTGACACTGATTTAGTATTAGACGAAAAAAACTCTATAGAGAGTAGAATGGCTGTTAATTTTTTAGAACGGCAAACAGAGGAGATGGATAAAACTCTTAAATTACAATTTGATATTTTTAAGGATTTTAATAACGGTTCTCAAATTGCTTTTATGCCATCTGATAAGATTGATGAATTCCTCAAAAAATATACAGAGTATTTTAATTTATCCTTGAATTTAACAAAAAAAGAGAGAGAAGAAACAAAGAAAAGAGCAAGAGAAGATCGTTTTTTTGACACTAATGATAAAAAATCAAAAGATTACACACAAGTATCTGAGTCAGGATTAGTATTTTTTAATCCCCAAAGTGGTGTTGAAATGGCATTAGCAGTAAATAGTGCATTCCCTTTGCCTGAAAATAAGTTTTTTAATAAACAAGACAGCAGAGAGCATATTATACGTCTTCTTTTATCAGAGGGATTATCAACTGAATTAGCTATGTATTGCATTAATAATTGCAAAACTAATTTACCGTTTTTCAAGGCAAGTGAAGGAAAGAAATTATTAAATGACATTGATTTTTTACTAAGGTTTTGGAAAAAGAATGATTATCATACTGTTTTAGCAACAACATTAACAGGAAAAAGTGATGAATAGCCGGTAGGTAATAATATTTATAAGTCGCCGGGTAGGTGGTAGTTAAGTTGAATGCTGTGAATATTAATAAACAGCACAGTAAATTGAAAGTTTGGTATTGTAAAGTGCCCAACACCCGGACCTATTCACTATCTTTTTCGGAAAAAAAAATGTAAAACTAATCACACGCCCAAACCGTATCCAACACCCTGTACTTTGGTCCGCAATCGTGCGAAAAATGCCACCATTCCGAATTAATGCCAATGAAGTGATGTTTTTGCATAATTTCTCTTAACAGCATTCGGTTTTGATGCACGGCAATATCTACTTCCCGGGAGAAAGTATGTGCTCGCCTGCTGAAATCGTCATACTCGGTTCCCATATCCAAATCATTTCCTTGTGGGTCGATAAGGGTGAGGTCCACAGCCGTTCCTCGGTTGTGGCGAGAGCCTGTTGCGGGGTCTGCCACTAAGCCGGGTATAGGATATTTTTTCCACATGGCTTTTTGTACAGACAGCGGACGGTAACAATCCAACAGTTTTATTTTATAGCCTAAGGAGGCGAATTCTTTTTGTGCCTTGAGCAAATCCTTTAATATTTCGTATCTGAGCAGGCATTTCCCGCAAGGATACATTATGCTGTCCATGAAATTGTTTTTTGTTGCGTAACGAATGTCCGGTATAAAATCGTCGGAAAAATCAAGGACGTTCACCAAGTCTTCATCTTTCGGTGTCGGACGTTTGTTATCTTCTTTTAAAGGGCGTTTTTCTACGGTATCAATAATGTTATGGCTGTCCGGCTGTTGTTTAAGGTCAGGCTCAGTTTTTCGGGCCGGTTGCGAACATTCCCACATCGGGAGAAGAAAAATTAATGCAATGAATAGTTTCATCGGTTTACGCATAATACCTCAATTTAGGAAATAATTTTTGTTTTCCCTAAAGTAATCATTTTTCACCGGTCTACGGGTAAGAATATGAAAATAGTATCGTTGCAATTTAATAATGAAAGATATATTATTAAAATTTTTGGAGGTTGAGTATGTTGTTTTACAAACAATATACTCAATCTACAATAGATTATTTTTTCATAATTAATTTGTGTTGATACCGGTGTTTGCAAAGCCATTAGCTTTTTTGCGAATTATTTACAAAAGCCTTGCGCAAAAAAAAACGGCAGTTTTAAAACCGCCGCTTTCGTTCCTCGTACTATGTAATAATGAGTGTAGTTTAAAAAGTTTAAAAGTTGAAAGCTTGTAAAGTTAATTGCTTGATATTTCGCAAATTATGCAGAGTTGCTGTATTTAATAACTATTTGAATATTAGACAAATAACACTTTTTACTTTAAAACTTTATACTTTTTATACTGAACTCACTAATGCTATTCACATTTTGAGTGCCCGCAGGAAGTACAAATCAAACATCCCTCCCGGTAAATGACATTATCAGATCCGCACTCCATGCACACGGTGCCTTTTTTGGCTTGGGTTCCGTCTTCTATATATTGCTTCAATGTTCGGGTTATCCCTTTTTTCCATGTATTAATAGAGTCGCTGTTGAGCTGAAGCGAAGATATTAAGTGTACGGCGTGTTGTATCGGCATACCGTGCCTCAATACACCGGACAATAATTTGGCATAGTTCCAATACTCCGGATTAAATTTGTACGACAGCCCTTCCACGGTAATATTAAAATCGTATTTGTTTTTATATCTGAAATCGTAGCGTTTGGAGCCGTCGTCGAAGCGTTGTTTT
Organism: Bacteroidota bacterium; assembly: GCA_034659855.1. GTDB lineage: Bacteria > Bacteroidota > Bacteroidia > Bacteroidales > JAADGE01 > JAYEIA01. The sequence goes on along the minus strand of JAYEIA010000313.1, from coordinate 14,055 downwards.
ATAATTATTCCTTTTTTGACAAATTTCGGTATCGGCAGTGCATCAGCTTCCGCTCGCCCGGTAAAGATTTCATAAGGCGTTCCGTTTCTCAGTCCCACAAAGGCTATCCACTCTTCTTCATTGTTTTTAAAGCGTACAACATCGGCTTCAAGTTTGCCCGGACGTCGGGAATGCTTGTCATAGTCGGCCTCTTTTTCTTTTTTTGTGGCACTTACCAGTACGCCGTCTCTCGAACCGTCGCGATAAACCGTCATGCCTTTGCAGCCTTTCTCCCAACCCTCAAGATATACTTTCCCGACAAGTTCTTCGGTAACATGAGCCGGCAGATTGACGGTAACACTTATGGAATGGTCCACCCATTGTTGTACTTTTCCTTGCAACTGTACTTTCTTCAGCCAATCCACATCGTTGGAAGTGGCTTTGTAGTAGGGGGATTTCCGGATTAATTCTTGAATTTTGTCGTCATCAAAATTGTCCGCATTTTCAGACTCTTCTCCAATGGTCTTCATCCAGGTCAAAAAATTATGATGAAAAACATTGTACTCTTCCCAAGCGTCGCCCGTTTCATCGATAAAAGAAATAGTAACATCTTTATCGTTGGGATTGACTTTTCGTCGGCGTTTATACACCGGAAGAAAAACGGGCTCTATTCCCGAGCTGGTTTGTGTCAAGATACTCGTTGAGCCGGTCGGTGCCACGGTGAGCAAAGAGATATTTCGCCTTCCGTACTGTTTCATTTCTGTTTCTATGGTGCTGTCGTGCGAGAACATTCTGTTGAGGAAAGGGTTACGCTCCTCTTTTTCAAAATTGTAAAGCTCAAAAGCTCCTCTTTCTTTGCTCATTTGTACTGATGAACGATAGGCTTCGGTGGCCAGTTTTCGGTGAACTTTTTCGGAAAACTCGGTGGCTTCATCGGTTCCGTATCGTAAGCCTAATGCAGCCAACATATCACCTTCGCCCGTAATTCCCAAGCCGGTTCTTCGCCCTTGTTGGGCTTTCTTTTTAATGTTGCTCCATAAATTATATTCTACGCGTTTAACTTCCTTGCTTTCCGGGTCGGATTTAATTTTTTCCAGAATACGGTCAATTTTTTCCAACTCGAGTTCAATTAAATCATCCATCAAACGTTGGGCTTTTTGGGTATAAGTCTTAAAAAGCTCAAAATCAAAAACAGCATTTTCGGTAAACGGATTTTTCACAAAACTAAACAGGTTTATTGCAGTCAGTCGGCAACTGTCGTGCGGACAAAGCGGAATTTCTCCGCAAGGATTTGTGGAAACCGTCTGAAAACCCTCGGCCGCATAACTGTCTGCAACCGATTCTTTTATAATGGTGTCCCAGAACAAAATACCGGGTTCGGCAGATTTCCAGGCGTTATGAACTATTTTTGCCCATAATTTTCCGGCATCCGCTTGTTTTGTTACATCCGGATTATCCGTATCAACCGGATATTGTTGGGTAAAGCTTGAGTTATTTTTTACGGCTTTCATAAAATCGTCCGTAATTTTTACTGAAATATTGGCACCCGTAATTTTCCCGGATTCCAGTTTAGCATCAATAAAATCCTCGGCATCGGGGTGTGTTACTGAAATACTTAGCATAAGTGCTCCGCGACGACCGTCTTGAGCCACCTCTCGGGTTGAGTTTGAAAATCGTTCCATAAACGGAACAACCCCTGTGGATGTCAGAGCACTGTTGTGTACCGGACTTCCCTTAGGGCGAATGTGTGATAAATCGTGACCGACACCCCCTCGGCGTTTCATGAGCTGAACCTGCTCTTGATCGGTTTTCATAATCCCCCCGTAGGAATCGGCGGGCGTTTCTTCGCCTATCACGAAACAATTGGAAAGCGATGCCACTTGATGTTTGTTTCCGATCCCTGCCATGGGGCTTCCTGCCGGGACAATATATTTGAACCGATCCAACAGATCAAAGATTTCCTGTTCTGTCAAAGGATTAGGAAACTTATTTTCAATTCGGGCGAACTCTTTGCTGAGGCGAGTATGCATCTCTTTCGGGCTTTTTTCATATATGTTTCCGAAAGAATCTTTCAGTGCATATTTACTGACCCAAACACGAGCGGCCAGCTCATCTCCGTTAAAATATTTTTTACTTTCTTGAAAAGCGTCGTCAAAGGTTAATTTTCCATTTTTTGCGACAAGTTTGCCGGTTAGAGGTTTTGTTTCAATTTTCATGATTTTTTGATTTCTTCGGTTAAAAGGGGTTAAGGGAACGGAAACAAAATAATTTTGCCTATGCTATCATAAATTATTTCGTACCCGTTCCTAAACACACACGAATAATTACACAATTAAAAGCTAATTTAAGGGAAATATTTTGCATAAAAAAGGCAGTTAAACTGTAATTAACTTTCTGTCATGTTAATAAATAGGCAAATCTTTTGACAGTCAAAGGAAAGCCCTGTTAATAAAAAATAATGTAAAGTTTTTATTACTTTTTCAACAGGGCGTGTTGCGATATATTTTTAATTGGGTATTCGGACGGGGCAGTTTTGTTGCTAAGCATTATTGTTTCTTTAGTATCGAGAGTTTGTTATCAAAAAAAAGGGAACAAAGCAATGAATTTTGTGTTTGCAGTAAGTTTATTTCGTCAGCATAATCAGTTTGTGCAGAAATTTATATTTTCCGCGAAGTTTTTGGTTGGCTTGTTTTTGAAGTTGTAAAAATCGTTCTTCATTGTTTATGTCATCACATCTGATACCGTGAGCAGATAATATTTTCGAGGGATTTATGTTGGCAATTTTCCGAATACTTTCTTTTATCAATTCAGGATAAGTAATAGGGAAGGGGAGTTGGCAGTTTCTTTTAACCTGAATAAATAAATCACCGATATAAATGGTTTGACTTTGGGCATGCCACAGACTAATGTCATGATCGGTATGTCCGGGAGTTGAAATAACCGTCCAATCGGGGAAACCCGGCAATTGGTCTTGCTCATTGAGATGAACATTTGCTTTTAGAAATCGGGCGAATCTCATTTTCCGAAAGGGCCGATGTGTTTTCTTGGCCACAAAATGAGACAACAGCGTGGCGACTTTGTTTGTCAGATACCCTTTGACGCCTTTATGCCATCCGTCTGCCGTAGCGTGTGCCGCAATCGGGATATTATATTTCTTCCTTAATAAGGGGGCTGCACCGCCATGGTCCGGGTGCATGTGAGTAACCACTATAAGTTTTAAATCAGATATGGGGCGTTTTAACTCATTGCTGAAAAAATCTTCGATGAGGGAAACATCCGGGCGAGACCCGCCGTCAAGCATCAAAAGTTTGTCCGGATATTCTGCAAAATAAATATTTTGTATGTAGCCTTTTAATTGGTGTAGTTTCACTGTGTTATAAAGTTAAGTGGTTTGTTTTTTCTGAATTTTATTCATGGCATGTTCAGTAATTGCCGTAATACTCAGAGCGGGATTTACTCCCGGGTTGGCCGAAATCATAGAACCGTCACAAATATGCATGTTTTTGTAGCCGAAAACTTTATTGTGTTTGTCAATCACAGCGGTTTCTTTATTTTCACCCATAGAAGCTCCGCCGAGTATGTGTGCGGTGGAGGGCGTTCCCATAATAGTTTCGAGGGACATAACAACCGGTTTCCCGTTTATGATTTTGGTGTATTTTTTTGCAATCTCATGAGCTTCAGGAATAAATGCCGAAGGAGCTTCACCTTTTACCACCTCTGTTTTAAGACCTAATGCGGATTTCGTAAAACGCAGGGTACTGTCGAGATGCTGCATAAAAAGAATAACGGAGGTTTGTTTTCCGAAGTCCCGGGTAAAAAATACTTTCAACCAATTTATGGGGTCGGTGAACGGAAGAATGATGAGCTTCAGCATGCGTTTCCACCAAACTTTTTCGCTGACCATGGGTAAAGACAGCATCCGCCAAAATCCGCTGCCGTTTCCGTACCTTACGGGTTCAATATGGCTGTTTTTATCTAAGTCTATGATAGAGCCAATGGCTATTCCGTCGGACATATCTCTGTTTTTGTCCAAGGATACATTCATAATCAGGGCTTCATTATTGGTTAGTACATAATGCCCTACTTTGTCGCTTAAGTTTGGTAAGGAGGTCTTTTTCAATTTCAGTAAGAGCGGAACGGTGCCTAAAACTCCACCCGAGAAAATAATATGCTTGGCTTTTACCGACTGTTTTGTGCCGAAAATTCCGGTGGATTTTTTGAAAAATATTTCGTAGCCCTCCGAGCCGTCAGCTTTTCCGGTTGGCAGAACATTGTATACTTTTTGTTCCGCAATAATTTCGGCGCCAAGTTGCTGTGCCAGATGTAAGTAGTTTTTGTCCAACGTGTTTTTTGCGTTGTGTCGGCAACCGGTCATGCATTGCCCACAAAGGTTACAACCGGTTCTGTCAGGTCCTTTCCCGTTAAAAAACGGATCGGGCTTGGTTTTGTCTTTTTCTCCGAAATATACGGCAACTTTGGTGGGGCGAAAAGCGTCCGGTTTTCCGATTTCTTTGGATAGTGTTTGAAAATCTTTATCGCTCTGTCCCAAGTATGGATTTTCAACAGCCCCGAGCATTTCCCATGCTTTATTGTAATAGGGTTCTAATTCCTTTTGCCAATCGGCAAGTTTTGCCCAAGGGCCGTTGTTAAAAAACGGCGTTTTGGGTTTGGGCAGCGTGTTTGCATAGACCAGAGAGCCGCCGCCCACACCTATTCCGTTTATGATTGAAACATGTCTGAATATTGCCAAGTTTTGAATACCGTACAATCCAAGTCGGGGCAGCCACAACCATTTCTTTAAATTCCAATTGGTTTTTGCAAAATTATCTTGTTTAAACCAACGCCCCTTCTCAATGACTAAGACCTTGTAGCCTTTTTCGGACAGTCGCAGAGCTGAAACAGACCCACCAAAGCCGGAGCCGACAATTACATAGTCATAGTGTTTTTTTGAGGGGGTGTTTTTCATTGGGTTTTTGTTTAATGAGTTCAGTTTAAAAAGTTATAAAATTAAAGTATTAAAAATAAGAGTTTTAAGTTAATTGTAAAATAGTTCGTAAAACCCTAATAATCAGACACATAACTTATTTTGACAGAATAGAACCTACTTTTTAGACGGACGCTTTAATGCGATTGGTTTTCTTTTTTATATTTATCAATGGAGTAGTTGTATAGTTCTTTTCCGTCGGAATCGTAAAAAACAATATGGAGTTGACGCTCTTTGTATGTTCCCGAAAGGTTGAAAATGGCGTAATTTCGGGCATTTATTAATGAGCCGGGAACACGCAGGGCATTGACTTCATTGTCGTGTTTCGAGGCGTGATGCGAAGTGAGGGGCGAAATGGTGATGTCATATATGTTGGGAAAGCCGGCTCTGTCCAGAACACTGACTTCGGAGTGGTGTCGGTCGCCGGTAACGAAAACAACGTTGGACAGCTTGTGCTGATGAATGAATTCGATGAGTTCTGCTCGCTCTTGCAAAAACCCGTAATTGGTATAGGTTTCAAACATTCCGGAAGTCGTCAGGAATTGTCCGCCCATAACCACAAACTTAAAATTGGCTTTGCTGAACACCAAAGCATCTTTCAACCATTCTTTTTGCTCTTCGCCGAGCATAGTTTTATTCGGCATAATACGTTTGTTGGGGTCTCTGTGGTAGCGGTTATCGAGCAGGAAGAAATCGCAATCGTTCCAATTAAAATAGCTGATGGCTCCTTTGGTATCTCCTACGCCGTATGACGGGTTGGCCCAAAATTGCTTAAAGGCTTCAAGTGTCATGTTTTTGAACGGAAACCCTTTGTCTGAGTTGTTCGGGCCAAAATCATGATCATCCCAAATGGCATAGTTGTGCATTTGTGCCAGCAGGGGTTGCATCTCTTTGGTTGAGCGAGTATGTGTATTTCTGTGCTGAATACCTGTCATAGTGTTCCAGTCAGGTTCTCTCAGGTATGTGTTGTCGCCAAGCCAGAGCATGAAATTGGGTTTGTCTTCGGTAATGCTTTGAAATATTTGATAATCTCCGCCATAGCCGTCTCCGGGTCGGTCGTATTTTTCATCATTGATAAATGTACCGCTGCCTGTTGCAAATGAAAATGCCGGCGGTTCGGTTCGCCATTGCCACAATTCTAAAGTCTCAAATTTGCAGGCATAGTCCAAGGCAATTTTTTTATTGTTGATATACAGATCGTAGGTGTAGTGGTTGCCCGGCGTAACTTGGTCGGCAAGCAAATGAGCTGTGTAGGCGGTTTCTTTTTGTGTTAATACGGTATTCGTCCAATGTTGGTCTTCGGCGTCTTTGGTATTGGTATAGCGGATTTTTACTTTGGCTTGTTCGGTGGTTTGAACCCAAAGCATCACTTCCAACATCTCAGAATAGCCGGTCATGGGGCCGGATTGCAGTAAGTTTTTTTGCCCTGAAGCAGGGAGTATTAAAACGGTAAGAATTAAAGCAAATGCAGATTTCAGTATTTTTTGTATCATATTAAGTAGTTTATATTGTGTTCAATTTTCAGAGTGATTTTGTATTTGGCTAAATTTTATTTTGAGCTGCCGGAAATAAAATTCCACGCAAAAAACGCAAAACTATTCACGCAAAAAGCGCAAAATTTATAAATTATTTACTACTCTGTGAATGTTATCCTTTAACGTTTTTGCATTAAAATTGATTAACAATCCGAGTTTCAATCCGGAAAGTTTTAGATAGGTTAATAATTGTGCATAATGCACAGGAATAATAGTTTCAACTGCTTTTACTTCTATTATAACTTTATTATCTATTAGTAAATCTAATCTATATCCAATTTCCTGCCTAACTTTCTTATATATAAAAGGCATTGCTACCTGTTGTTTTACATTGAAGCCCAACTCTTTCAAATCATAGGCAAGTGCATTTTCATAAGCTGATTCCAACAAACCCGGACCAATGTTTTTATGTATAGCAATAGCGGCTCCGATACATTTATATGAAATTTCGTTTTCATGCATTGTTTTTGCGTTTTTTGCGTATTTTTAATTTTGTGCTTTTTGCGTGGAACAACTCCACAAAATTTATCCGTCACCTCAAAATAAAATTTAGCCTTGTATTTGTCTTACAAATCAGACTTCGTCTGCTTTGATATTTATTTTTGGACAATTTTAAATAAATCAGCAAGTTACTCCTAAATCCGTATAATTATATCACACGGTATGATGATTCAATAAAACATAACTATACAGATAATCAAAAATAATAAAACAGACGAAGTCTGCAAATTTAGTATTATTTATTTTTCTTGAAAGTTTTGATTCCCTTTATTACATTTTCTTTGTAAAAAACAAAACCGGTAAAAGCTATAAGCATCAATGTATTTATGCTGTATTTTGCAAAAGTATTGGTATCAGTAAATCGAGAGGCAAACCATACGGCTGTTGCCACAATAATATAGAGGCCGATAGATTTTAAATCGTAATTGATGCGGTAGTATTTTCTTCCCCAAAGGAATGAAATGAGCATCATAAAAAAATAGCAGGCAAAGGTTGCCCATGCCGAGCCGAGGTATCCCATAACGGGAATAAGTAAAAAATTGAGCAAGAGGGTAATAAGTGCTCCGCCTCCGGCTATGTATGCTCCAAACCGCGTGCGATCGGTCAATTTGTACCATACCGAAAGATTATAAACAATGCCCAGAAAGAGGTTGGCCATTAAAAGGATGGGAACAATTTTTAGTCCCTCCCAATAGTTGCTGTTGATGAAATACTTGGCAATATCTATGTAAAGCATGACGCCCAAAAAGATGAATAAACCGAAAATAATAAAGTACTTCATCACTCGGCCATAAATTTCTTTGGCATTTTTTTCTGTTTTTTGTGAAAAGAAAAATGGTTCTGCACCGTATCTGAACGCCTGAATAAACAAGGTCATCAGTATAGACAGTTTATAATTTGCGCCGTATATCCCAATTTGCGACATGATATAATCTTTGGGGTTAACTTCACCCGAGGGTACCACGGTCAAATATTTCAGAAGAATACGGTCGATGACTTCGTTGACCATTCCGGCCAGACCGGCAAAAAGAAGGGGCGATCCGTAAAGCAACATTTTCTTTAGCAGACTGGGGGAGAAGCTGTATTTTGGCTTGATAAAATCGGGAATAAAGAGCAGAAGAGTCGCCAAACTTGCAATGAGGTTTGAAATAAAGATATAGCCGATTCCGATGTCCGCCGAATAAACGGCAGAAACAAAAGATTCGGGATTTTGCTTTAACAAATAGGGACAGAGTAACAAGAAAAATAGGTTGAAACTAATATTCAGCCCGATATTGATGAATTTAAAAACTGCAAATTTTAGGGCTTTGTTTTCGCTGCGTAATTTGGCAAACGGTAAAGCGATAAAGGCATCTACCCCAATGATTACGGCAAACCACCGTACATATTCCGGGTGGTCGGGGTACATCAAAAACTCGGCTATGGGTTGGTCAAATATCAGGATTAAAGCAATAAACAGACTTGAGGTAAACAGCAATGAGCTGAGAGCGGTAGTGAACACTTGCGAGCCGTTGCGTTTGTCGGATTCAAAAAAACGAAAGAAAGCCGTTTCCATGCCGTAGGTCAGCAGGATGTACAGGAAGCCGACATAGGCATACAGGTCGGTGACGACTCCGTATTCCGCAGGCAGAAATAAATTGGTGTAGAGCGGTACCAACAAGTAGTTCAGGAATCGCCCGACGATGCTGCTGAGACCGTAAACGGCTGTTTGTCCGAGAAGCTTTTTTAAAGGGTTGGGCATAAATTTTGTTTTACTGCCTACGGCTTAATTTTATGCGTAATCGGTTATTAGTCAGTTAAATATTTCGACTTAGATAGTTTGAGTAGTCTTTTTTTAGTGGTGTGTATTCTTCAACAAATAAGGGCGACGAGATTAAAAAATCGGCGGTTGCTCTGTTGTTAGCCGTAGGAATATTATGTACGACTGCTATGCGAAGCAGGGCTTTTACATCCACATCATGGGCTTGTGCTTCCATGGGATCCCACAGGAATATGAAGATGTCAATTTTACCTTCGGCGATTAGTGCTCCGAGTTGTTGGTCGCCGCCCAAGGGTCCGGATTGTAATTTAACGACTTCGTATATTACACTTTTTCCGCTTACCTCGGCCAGCGCCTTCTCTACTTTTTTTCCGGTAGTGCCGGTGCAAATTAATTTGTGGTTGACTAATTCTGCTCGGTTCCATTTAACCCATTCAATAAGGTCTTTTTTGCGGTTGTCGTGAGCAACGAGTGCTATGTTTTTTGAAATCATAGTTTAAAATCAGAATTTAATAAAGTACAATGTTATAAAAAATAAGTAACGGCGTAGATTTTTTACATTATAAAATCCAAATAATTTCCTTGGTGTATCACTTTAAACTTTGCTTTTGGGTAGAGTTTCGCCCAAAGTGGCGGAATTTTTGATTTCTTTTTGCTGAATTTCATTTCATAGGCATTTAACTTTCCGTCTTTTTCTTCTACCCAATCAATTTCCTGTTGCGAGTAGCTTCTCCAAAAATAGGTATCGGTAAACAGTTTGTTATAGGATAAATGTTTCACCCGTTCTGAAACAAGGTAGTTTTCCCACAATTGGCCGGTATCATTCCTAAAATCGAGGTCGTTGAAGTTGTTTATTAATGCGTTGCGTACCCCTGTATCAGCAAAATAATAACGGGACATTTTACTTATTTCTTTACGTTTGTTTTTGCTGTAGGCTTTGATTTCAAATATTACAAATACTTTTTTCAGTAAATCGATATAGCGTTCAACGGTATTTTTGCTCAGGCCTATTTTGTTTGCTATTTCGTTGAGTGATACCGCACTGCCTATTTGAAAAGCCAGCATCCTAAGAATGTTCAGCAGCTTATCGGCATTTTTTATATTATCCAAAATCAGAATATCTTTAAGCAAATAGGAATTTATTAATTCAAAAAGGTATTCTTTTTTTTCGTTGTAGCTGTTGTAATGAAAAATTTCGGGATAACTTCCGTAAAGCATGCGTTCATTCAATCGCTCATGCGTTTCAAAATAGTTTTCGGTTTCTGACAGTTCCGATTGTGCCATGGGAAAAATTCGCAAGGTTTTTTTTCTGCCGGTAAGCGGTTCGCCGAGTTTATTTGAAAGATCAAATGCTGATGAGCCGGTCGCTATTATTTTTAGTTTCGGCATGCTGTCGTGCAGTACTTTAAGAATATGCCCGATGTTTTCTATGTTTTGTGCTTCATCAATAATAAACGTATGGTTGTTTCCTATAATTTTTTTATACTCATTGGTTGTTTTATTGGAAAGCAGTTGTGTTGTTTTAAAATTGTCTCCGTTGAGGAAAAGTATATTTTTTCTTTTTTCCATGAGTTTATTCAGGATATAAGTTTTTCCTGTACGGCGTGCTCCCAGCAAAATGAAAACTTTATTTGTTTCGGACTTTACCGGTTTTTTCAGAACCTTAATGAGTTCTCTTGAAAAATCATATGTCATGGCTGCTGACTTTATTTATATTAACCCGAATAATTCGGGAATTAATAATAACCCCAATTAAAGTGTCTGTATATTACCATATTGATTGTTTTTCTGTAAAAATTGATGATACCCAAATTTGGGCTATTTAATTTTATGAATTTATAGTTACAATATCAATTCAATCAATATTTTATACTGCTTTCTATTAAAAGTATATGAATAAAGTGGGTTAAAACTGTCAACAAAGGTACATTATTTATTTGAATTTTGTCAGTAAACATTAAAAATTTACATGAAATTTGTCAATTGATTGACAGAATTTATATGAAATTTGTCAATGGACTGACAGAATTTATATGAATTTTGTCAATAGGGTAGGTTGTCGAAAACTAAAAATAAATGAAACTTATTGAATAGTAGTCTGTTGTGAGATTTTTTCCGTATTAACGGAATAAATTGAATTTATCTTAAAAATGAAGGCTATTTTATGTTTTTAATTATTCTGTTCATGTATTGGTTAAAATTATATTGCGTACGAAAAATATCTTCCAAAATATTGAACAGATTCGGGTTTGTAATTTCTTTTTCCGACAGCGGATGTATCAGTGCATAGCTTTTGGGTCTGAGTAATTCAATATCCGGCCAAATTTTCGGGAAGCCGCGGGGAGCTGTTTTCAGGCGTTCTCCGTAGATGCCGTCAAAGGTTTCTTTAAATTTGGGTTCGTTGATGATGGCTTTGAATTCCTCGGGATTTTCAAATATTTCATTACGAATGGCTTTCAGAATTTTGGGCTGCGGATGATAAACGCCGCCGCCGGCAAAACAGTTGTCGGGGCTTATGTGCAGGTAATAGCCGGCTTTGGGGCTTTTGCGACCGCCGTCGGATATGTGTGCTCCCATGTGATCTTTGTAGGGCAGTTTGTTTTTCGAAAACCGTATGTCGCGATAAATCCTGAAAGTACATTCCTTGGGACTGTTTACTTTAACGCCGGGGTCAATTTCCTGCACTTTGGCTATGAGAAGCATGATGTATTCCTCAAAACGTTCTTGAACTTCGGTGTAGCGAGTTTTGTTGGCTTTGAACCACTCTCGGTTGTTGTTGTTTTCTAAGTCTTTGAGATAGGATAGTATTTGTTGCATATACTTTAAATGGTTTAATTATTTAATGATATAATGATACAATATCTTGCTATTCAATAAATACACTCTTTGTAAAAGTAAAATTATTAACCGTTTAAAGTATAATTATATTTTTTTTGATTAAAATTAATATAATTGAAAAATATTTGATACTACCCTTATTTTAGTGGTTATATATTTATATTATACAAAATACTGTTTAAATGTAGTTATAAATGTGGTTGAAATATTGTTTAAATGTGTTTAAATATTGCTTTTTTTGATTGATGCAATATAGTTGTTTATTTTTACAGCTATTTTTTTGCCTTTTTCGAAATATTTCCAACTTCTTAAATCCAACCTATTAACTACATATAAAGGTTTTAGTTTAAAATGATGTTGTTTTTGCGGAGGTTGAGCGAAGTCGAAACCGGTTTCGGCGTTTGTTTTGCAAACAACATGCTCAACCTCCGGAAATTAAAAAATCATCTTGTAAAAGTCTTATAATCACCATATTCAAAATAGCACCTCTATTCTAAACTATAGCCCATATAAACTATATTAAACTACATATGAACTACGTTCAACTACATATAAACAAATTGCAAGTTATTATTAAATTCGTGGTAGCACCTGATATTTTAATTAAATTCTAAGTCGTATCGTTGAATATAATCTTCCAAAACAATGAAAATCCAAAGTCTTGCCCATGATACTGAGCTGTTGCCTTTCAGGAAGTCATTCCAAACGGAAAGCAGGTAGTTCTCATTAAAAAACGGTCGTGATGCTAAGTTTCTTATACGCTTATCAGCAAAAGAGAAAAGTTCATTTTTCAGCCAAAGCTCCCAAGGCAATAAAAAACCCATTTTAGGACGATTTATGATTTCATCAGGCAGAATATTTAGCGAATCAACCAGTAATTTTTTTTGTGTATGCGGATATTTGAATTTATCTGAAACATTATAAACGTATTCAACTAATTGGTAATCTAAAAAAGGAACACGTACCTCCAAACTACTTGCCATACTCATCTGGTCAGTATCACGAAGTAATGTGTTTTGCAAATAGGTTTGGATTTCGGCCGCAGAAACGGCACTTAGTAACCGGCTTGGTTTAATATCTATCTTTGACGTAATTTCGGTTACTCGGTTTGGACTTATTTCTTTTGAAGAAAAAAAAGATTGAAACTCTTTTTCGGTATAAAGTAAACGAGATAACGAATAAATGTTTTCAAAGTTGAAATTTTGTACTTGCAGTAACTCAGCCATTTTCTTTGAGCGAATATCTTTTTTGATGGCTAATAAGGAAGATGCTCCCAATTTTCTCGCAAATTGTGGGATTTTAGACAGTATTTTATGATTATAAGCTTGCGGAACTTGTTTAAAAACCTTGTAACCCGCAAATATTTCATCGCCGCCTAAACCTGACAGAGCAACAGTAATACCGGCTTCTTTTGTAACTTTTGAAACGATGTAACTGTTTGGTCCGTCGCCGCTTGGGTGATCCATGAATTGTAGTGCATACGGTAAATTATCTAAAAAATCTTTGGGTTTTAAAAGAATTTCGGTATGATTGGTGTTGAATTGTTTTGCTATTTGTCGAGCATATTTTCCTTCAGAGTACTCTGCTTCATTAAAATTAACAGAAAATGTATTGACTTTCTGCATCTTTAATTTTGACATTATACCGGTAATTATACTTGAGTCGATTCCTCCCGAGAGGAAAGCTCCAAGAGGTACATCTGACATCATTCTTTTTTCGACAGCGGCATATAATAAGTCGCTGATGTCAGTTTTTATTTCATTATAAGATTTGTGGTTTGTTTCGTTTTTATGTTCAAGTTTCCAATAGCTTTTTGTCTCAATTTTTGAATTAGATATTATCATGTAAGAACCTGCATTGAGCATGTTTACATTCTCGATAATTGTTTGCGGCGCATGAACGGTTTGATAGCGAATGTAATCATAAACAGAGTTTTTATTTATTTTGCGCGGAACAATTTCAGAAGCTAATAAAGATTTTATTTCAGAAGAAAAAAGAAAAAATTCATTACTCCTGTAATAGTATAATGGCTTGATTCCCATTCTGTCTCTGGCAAGGAGTGTTTCGTTTTTCTTCTTATCGTAGATTGCAAAGGCAAACATACCCTCAAACATATTTAAGGATGCTATGCCCCATTTGATGAATGCCGACAGTAGAATCTCGCTGTCTGTGTCTGTTTTAAATTCAACGCCTTGTAGTTTTTGTTTGATTTCTTTGTAGTTGTATATTTCTCCGTTATAAACCAAGGTGTAACGTCCGGAGTTATCAGTAATTGGTTGAGCGGCAGCTTCTGACAAGTCTATGATTGAAAGCCTGCGATGCCCCAAAGCTATATTGTTGTGTATATGAATGCCTTCATTATCGGGTCCGCGATGCTTTACGGCATCATTCATTTTTTTTATGTGAGTGCTGAGGTTTTGCTTTCTTTTAAAATCTATTATTCCGTTAATTCCGCACAT
>JAYEIA010000312.1:0-5460 GCA_034659855.1 Bacteroidota bacterium | reverse complement strand
GAAATGTTTTTTTTTGCGATATTTTTATTTTTTTTAATTCGCTGATACAGTGGCATCACCAAATTTAAAAAAATAAAAATCTCATCAAAAAAAACTCATTTCGTAAAATTCGTCTATTTCCGTTCAGGCACTATATAGTATTTTTTGTTTCATTCTACGAATTGCTTTTAACGGTTGATGTAGAAGTAGTAGCGGTTTTCAAAGCGATAATCTTCAAATCTACCAAATAGCCAAATCTTTTCCGATAAATCAGTCAAATCAAAGATTTGGCGGGGCTGAATATGAGAACTACCGCTACAATTTTCTACCATAAAGCTATTACTTTTACATTTTGTTACCTGCTGACTATTTATCTTTCAATAACTTTTCAACCTCTGTTTTAAGTTTAGGTAAATCTCGTGAAATTATTCCCCAAATAATCACATTATCAACTTTGTCATATCCGTGTATCACATAATTTCTTAAACTTACAATTCGTTCTGCATTTTCAATAGGAAAATCTTTGTCGATTTTTAAAATTCGGTTTGTTGCTTCTCCAATTATTTCAAATTCTCGTTCTACTGCCCTACGTAAAAGTTTATCATTCTCGTAAGCAATAAAATCCCTTTTTATACCTAAATAATCAAATATTGAGTTAGCAGATACTAAAATGTCATATAAATATTTTTTGATATTATCCTGCATATAACAATTGTTTAGTTTTTTCAATTGATTTTATAAAGAAAGGATTGCTTAGTGATTTTTCAGTTATTAAATCAATTTTACGATTGAAAATCTTCTTAAAAAGTTTATGTAATATAAAATAATTATCGGTATACTCTTCTATTGAAATATTATCAAATTTTATTAATAAATCAATATCACTCTTTTCTGAAAACTTTTCGGATACAACAGAACCGACAGCATACAATTCTTTCACTTTGTATGTTTTGCAGTATTCTTTAATTTTTTCAATATTCTCTGTTATAATTCTATTCATATTTCAAAGATACGATATTTATTGTAAAAAATAAATTACATATCAGAAACACCTATTCCACTTTCATAAAAACTGCCTTTTTTCTTATCTCTGTCTTTCTTCGTAATAGTTTTTTAAGGTTCAATTATTCCTTTAATTAGCCAAAACTATATGAATGGAAATACCCAAATCATAATCAAATTTATTAACTTCTGTTATTTTGTTAATATCAATGAATTAGTAATGATATTTCTAAACTTATTTGTAAAATGCAAATATGCGATTATAATAATTATTAAGAATATTTCAAAATATTCAAAGACTTTTAATTTTTTTATTATTAATTTCAATAGTTTTGTATAAATATTAGTTGTTTTAGAATTGTTATGCTTCAGCCTGCTTTGAATTTGCACTTTTTACAGCTTTCTTAACCTCGTATCTGAGTAATTCATAAAAAATAATAAAATAGCTTTAAATCACTTATTTTTAGATGAACATCTTACTTTTACAGCAATTTATATTTTATTATTTTTCAATAGAATGCATTTTTTTAGATCCGTTTACTTAATAGCTAAGCCTCTGAAATAGAATACTATATCAGCAGATCTATTTACTCGTATACAAATCTAAAAAAACGCATGAATTATTCAGGCTAATTCCTTATTGATAAACGGGTTCCATAATATCCCAAAGTCTGTCAAACTCTTGCAGGAATGTTTTTGCAATATATTCATTATCTGTGATAAGAATATTTTCATAATTTTTTGTTTCGGCACTTCTTGTCCAGTTATAGCTGCCTGTTATTGTGGTTTCATTATCTATTACAGCAAATTTGTGGTGCATGTGTGCTGATGTGGTATCAAGTTTTATCTCAATTCCTTGTCTTACCAAATATCCAATATCACTTCCCAAATCGTCTCGCTTATCGTTATCTGAAATGATTTGTACTTTTACTCCATTGCGTTGCATCTCCAATATTGCATCAACTATTCTGTTGTCGGTAATTGTGAAAACGCAGATTTTTGCAGTATGTCGTGCATTTCTGAGTGTTCTGTTTATTGCATTTAAGCAATCGGTTCCGGGACTGAAATGTATTTCTTGCATAATAAAGGTTTAATTTATATTTGCTATAAAATTTGCATAATAATTGACACTTCCTTAAATTACGAGTTATACTTTAAATGGTTTAATGATATAATGATACAATACCTTGCTGTTCAACAAATACATTCTTTGTAAAAGTCAAATTATTAACCGTTTAAAGTATAATAAAAGTGTGGTTTAAGTTTTTCAAATAATTTCAAATAATTAATTATTTACAATATAAATTCGTTTAACAATGTTGCCTGATGCTCCTGATAATTTTATAAGATACAGCCCGGTGGGTATTGCTTTTATATTTATATCAAGGGAATAGCTGTTGTTTGTTGACAAAGCCAAGACTTTTCTTCCTAAAAAATTATAAAGTTCAAAGACATCATAATTATCAGCTCCTACAATTATAAGCTTACCGTTTTCAGCAGGATTCGGATAAACAGAAAGTCCTTCAATGCCAATAACCGGTCCGTCAAAATCTGTCTTTACTTCTGAGCCTGTTGTATTCTGCTCAGAAACAGCTACCGGAGTTACTCCAAACGCAATAAATTTATCTTTTTCATTTTCAGTAATAATAAAAATCTTACTGTTTGCTCCGGAAATAAGTTCTGTTCCGGCACCATTCTGACCCGCTCCGGTGTACCATTGATATATAGATGAGCCTTCAAGATCTTCATTTTCATCTGTAAAGCTATATGTTGCTGCAAGCGTATCGCCAATAATAAACGTTCCTGTATAACTTACATTTTCGGCAACCGGTGCCACGGTATATTCACAGCCTTGCATTTTCTTATCGGTATATAATCTGTACTCCCCCGGCTCAAGAGTCAATGTTTGGGGAGCATTAAGTTGCGTTCCCTTAAAACACTCATACCATATACCGGCAGATGCAAAAGTTGGGATTATAGTCTGTGTCTGTACATCAAAATTCCCCACGATATGCATATTCATTGTATCGCCGGTGAGTATTATTTCTTTTACGGCATTGGAGGTATTCAACTCAAATTCAGAAGTTGTGAATATATCGTACTCTGTACGCAAATTAAGTAATTTCTTAAAATGCAGATATAAACTATCCCTGTTAGTTTCTGTATAGTAATTCCAAAGTATAGGTTTTTCACAAACTCGGCAAGGTTCATCAATACTAATATCGTAACCCAACTCTTCAAATTGCCAAATCATTTTTGGTCCGGGTATGGTGAGGAAAAACACAGAGGCCAACTCCGCCCGGTCAAGCGCCGTAGATAGCTCTTGAATATCGTAGCTTCCCGATGAATTCCCGAAATTCAAATTTCTAAACATCATGCGTTCTTCATCATGGCTTTCCATGTAGCCAATCAGATTGGGATTATTCCAGCCCCGTTGCAGGTGAGATACCCAAGAAAAATCCCACTCACTGGTCCACCCCATTGATGCTTGACCGTATGAGTGAGTTACATTTCCCCAAATCATCATGCCGTAATCCGACAATTCAATTTCTTCTGAATTTTCGGCAAAATGTTCCAAAATTACGGCTGCATTTTCATTGACATTCCATATTTCATCGGCCATTCGCTCCAAAATATTAATACGAGCCGCATCGTATGCCCAACCGTCACCCGGAGTATTGGTGAATCCTTTGGTAAAATCGAAACGAAAACCGTCAAAGTGATATTCTGTCAACCAGAACGTATTTATTCGGTCAACCAAATCTTTTGTGGCTTGGCTTTCATGATTAAAATCGAATCCCCACGAATAAGTTGAGTTGGGTGAGACCTCGTTGTACCATGGGTTTTCCGGTGAGGGCTGTCCCCATTCTCCGGCATCGGCATCAAAATACATTTGAACAAAAGGACTTTGACCGTATGAATGATTGAGCACAATATCCATAATCACCGCCATATCATTAGCATGGCAACTGTCGATAAAGGCTTTCAGGTCAACTGCCGGGCCGTAATATTTATCGGCGGCAAAATAAAATGACGGATTATATCCCCAACTGCTGTTTCCTTCAAATTCATTCACCGGCATGAGTTCTACGGTATTGATACCCAAATTTTTCAAATAAGAAAGCGTATCAATCAGAGTAGAATAATCGTGAGCTTCTATAAAATCGCGAATATGCAATTCGTAAATCATCATATTTTCTTTGGCAGGCGGTATAAAGTCATTGTCGTGCCATACATAAGGCTCTTGGGCTGTTTGCAAAACAGAGGCTATACCGCTGATATAACCTGAGGGGTAGTCAATCAAATCCGGATAAGTTGAATCAGAGATGTATTGATCATTCCACGGGTCGGATATTTTTTCGCAATAGGGGTCGGCTATTGTGAGTTCACCGTCTATAACGTATTGATAAATATACTCTTGTCCGGCAGAAAGCTCATTGATAGTCAGCCAGTAGCGGTTTCCGTCAGGGGTTTGTTTCATTTGGTTGCTTTGCTCCAATTCCCAATTATTGAAACTTCCTTTTACAAAAACAAATTCCTTATACGGTGCGTACAGAACAAGAGTTACAGTATTATCATCCATATAATTTATTCCGTCTTGCAGATTTTCACTCGGTAATTCGGCAATTGTATTATCTTCTCTTACAAAAAAACGGGTTATTTCTTCTGAATTTTCTGTGCCGTTGGTTGCTGTGATACGTATGGTGTTGTAGTCTGTTAAGGTGGCTGTATGCACATAACTCAGTACGTTTGAAGAAACGGTAGTTATTTCTGTTTCATTTATATAAAGAGTCATTTCTGTAGCAAACAAAGCTACTGCCGATATTTGAACTTCATCATTTACCGAAAAAATATGCGTAGAGTCCGGTGAAGTAATTTGTAATGACTCGGCAGAATATATATTGACAAATATATCGTTAGGGGTTTGTAACTCGCCATCACTACTTCTGAATACCAGACACAATTCGGTAACAACTTCACCTGCATCAACACTGTAAAAGTCATTTACAGACGGAGCAATTTCTAATTCCCATAAATCAGCCCCAAGGCTTGTTAACTGCGGTTGTGTTTCATTATCGTTCCAGCTTCCGATAACATGCTGCCAGTTACCCACCCCTTCAATGGTTACTCCGGTATGCACATATAAGTCGCCGGTATATCCTTCCAAGTCTGAGCCGGCGGCATCAAAGGTCAATGTCAGCTGACTGCCGGGTATGGGGAATTCAGGGTTGGTGGTTATGGTTTGGGCAGTTAATTGTGCTGTAAGAAAGGCTATAAATACAAAGAGTATAAGTTTTCGATTCATGATATAAATTTTAGATATCTGCTTATGTTGGTTATTTAAAAAATTATTCCTTTTTATTTCAATCCAAGGCAACGCCTTGGGCTATTGTCATTTCTATTCTCGCCTTGTAAAGGCACTTATTAATAAACTGCCCTTGCAGGGCGAACAAGCTCATTTATTCCGGACCCGGCGCG
>JAYEIA010000311.1:0-22555 GCA_034659855.1 Bacteroidota bacterium | reverse complement strand
CGGCCTGCTGAAAATTACAAAAGCCGGACGAAAATACATGGATAAACCTTACAATATTGAAATGGCTGAAGACCACGATTTTGATGAGGATGAGGATGGTGAAGCTGAACCCGTAATGACGGCAGGCGGAGGAGCAGGCGATCAGGAATTGTTTAAGTTACTGAAGTCGGTAAGAAAAAAAGTCTCTAAGAAAAAGGATGTACCGCCTTTTGTTATTTTTCAAGATCCCTCCTTGGAAGAAATGGCAACCCGATATCCAATAACTAAAAAAGAACTCCAAAATATTACCGGGGTAGGGAGAGGAAAAGCACAAAAATATGGCGATGAGTTCATCAGTGTAATAAAAAGCTATGTTGAGGAAAAAGAAATTGAACGGCCCGAAGATTTGGTAGTTAAATCAATTGTTAAAAAATCCGGAGCCAAGGTTTATATCATTCAAAGTATTGATCGCAAAATCAGTTTTGTCGATATTGCCCAATCGAAAGGGTTAACTATGGGTGAACTTATCGGACAAATTGAAGCAATAATCAATTCAGGGACAAAACTTGACGTCAGTTATTATGTAGATAATGTCCTCGATGAAGAACAAATGGATCTTATTTACGATTATTTTTATGAATCGGAGAAAGGCGATATTCAATCAGCTATAGATTCCTTGGAAAAAGAAGGCCTTACCGAAGAGGAGGTTCGATTGGGGCGTATTCAGTTTATTTCTGAAATGGCCAATTAATGAACAGAAATTAAATAACATATAACGGTTATGTTTGTTTTTTGCATAGTCAAAGGTCAATAGTGAAGGGTGAAAGGTGAATAGTGAATAGTGAAAGGTGAATAGTGAATAGTGAAGAGTGAAAAGTGAAAAGTGAATAGTGAAGGGTGAAAGGTGAATAGTGAAAACTTAATAACAGTTATGCACTTCGACTATCGCTCAGCACAACGCTTGTTCTTTTGCTTTCTTATTCACTTTTAAAAATTTTTAAACAGTGCTGCTATTCGCAAATTTTGCAAAGCAAATAGAGAACAAAATAACCTCGCCTACACTATATAATTTATTTCGTATCCATTCCTTAATGTTTAGATTTGATGCCTACAAATCTTAATTATTCATGAAAATATTTAACATTAAAAATTTAGTGTTGGTTTTGTTCTGTACTTTGCTGTGTGGCGGCTCCGTAAAATCACAAACCCAACTTAACGGGCAGGTGCTTAATTCGGCCACAAGTGAAGCCGTGCCCTATGCCAGTGTGTCTTTTTTGCATACCACCGTGGGGACGGTAACCGACGATAATGGTGCCTTTTTTACGGATATCCGTTCACCGAATATAGATTCCGTGATTGTATCTTGCTTGGGCTTTATCAATGATACCTTTCCGATAATCTCGAACCAATTTCAGGAAGTCACCTTTCACATCGAACCCCAATCCTATGACATCGATGAAGTGGTAGTGGTTCCCGGTGAAAACCCGGCACATATCCTATGGCGTAAAGTTCTCAAACATAAAAAGATAAATAATCCGGCAAAGTTCGATTCATACAGCTATTCGGCTTATACCAAAATGCAATTGGATTTAAATAATTTTGACCCGAGAATTCAAGATACTAAATATATGAGTAACTTTTCGGTAGTTTTTGAAGGTCTGGATACAGCATCAAACGGTAAAATATATATGCCGATGTTTCTCAGTGAAAGTATCAGTAAATTTTATTCTAAGCGTCGCCCCAAAAAGCAAAAAGAAATTATTGAAGCCGTAAAATTATCCGGTGTCGAAAATAAAAGTATATCAGCATACACCGGAGGAATGTACACCGAAATTAATTTTTATGAAAACTTTATCGACTTATTCGAGAAGCAATTTGTAAGCCCTGTTTCATTTAACGGACTGTTGGTTTATAAATATTACTTAACCGATTCTGCTTACATAGACAGTTCTTGGTGCCGGCAAATAACTTTCAGACCTCGAAGAAAGTACGAATACACTTTTGAAGGTGATTTTTGGGTAGCAAAAGACAACTATGCCCTGAAAAAAGTATATGCCAAAGTTTCCAATCATGCCAATATAGACTACGTTCAAGATTTGTACATCAAACAATCGTTTGAGCAAGTCTCTAAGGATAAATTTTTTCCGACAGAAGAAGAGTTTTTCGCCGATTTTAATATAGAAAATAAAACATCCGGCTTTTTTACAAGAAAATATACCTCACGAAAAAATGTTAAAATAAACCCAAGCTTTCCTAAGGGGTTTTTCTCTGCTGCAACAAAACGTGAAATAATTACCAAGGAGAATGCCAAAGAGCAAAACAGTATCTTTTGGAGTACCCGGCGGCATAAAACTCTGACTCAGAAAGAGCAGAATATTTATATGATGACGGATTCGATTAAAAAGGTTCCGGCGTTTCAACAATTAGAGAAAATACTTAAGATGGCCTATACCGGGTATTATCCCGGAAAGTACATCGAATACGGCCCGGTATTTCAGACCTATACTTTTAATCAATCCGAAGGAAACCGGCTGCGAATAGGCGGCAGAACAAGTAATAGATTTAGTGAATTTATTGAAATTAATGCATACGGAGCGTTTGGTATTTCGGATCAAAAGTTCAAATACGGATCTTTATTCAAACTCAAGTTGAATCACAAACCGCGTACGTTGTTGCAAGTGTCTTATAATCAAGATATGATACCGCTTGGAGCAAGCTTTATGACCTATTCCGATAACCTGTTTTCGTCCGTGTTTTCCGTGCAGCCCAATGATAATTTACTGTTTGAGAAAAGCTTTACTGCCGTCTTGGAACAGGATATTGCTCAGGGATTCTACTTTAATTTGTTCGCAAACCACAAAATAATTTTTGGTTCCGATGCGGTACCATTTATAGGCAGCTCAGGGGAGAGTATAGAAAATCTCACTGTTTCCGAAGCCGGGATAATTGCTCACATAGGATTCAATGAAGAATTTGTTGAAGCGATTTTTACTCGCATTTCCTTAGGGTCGGTCTATCCGATAGTTGAAATATCATACACCAAAGGATTTTCGGGAGTTATGGGAAGTTCTTATGATTATTCCAAAATTAACTTTTTTCTGACCCACCGGTTTTTTCTCGGCAGCGTAGGTAAATTTCAATACAATATTGAAGCCGGAAAACTATTCGGACAAGTCCCCTTTCCGCTGCTAAAACTGTTTCCCGGAAATGAAAGTTACCTCCTCAATGAGCAATCATTTAACCTCTTGAACGTGTACGAATTTGCAGCCGATGAATATATATCGGTATTTCTGGCCCATCACTTTCAAAGTCTGTTTCTTAATAAGTTGCCTCTGATACGCCGGCTCAAGTGGAGAGAAGTTGCTTTTTTCAGAGCTGCCGCAGGAAATTTGTCTGAAACTCATACAGCCGAATTTCAATTTCCCGGACAACTTACCGGCCTATACCCGCCGTATATGGAAGCCGGCTTGGGTTTGGAAAATATATTCAAAATTTTCAGGATAGATGGTGTTTGGCGTCTCAGCCACCGAACTTCTCCAAACGTTTCTGCTTTCGGCATACGTTTTGGTCTTTATGCCTCTTTCTGAGATTTTTCTTGTTTGCAGACAAACTCTGTTTGTTCATCGTATTTTTTTATAAATCACTGAAGTTTCGGACTTCATAAATTCCTTATTAATAGATGATTAAAATATGAAAGTCAATAAAGATCAATCGAAATATTCATTTACAAATACTGTGTATCAATGCATTAAAAGTATATTTTCATAAAAATATGATTTTTGCAATTTGTGAATTTGTTTTTTAATGCCTACAGTATTCCAAAAATGTTATTGCCTACATTACCCCCGATTTACATCGAGGGCTACAAATATGCCAAACCTACGGTTTTAAAATAAATTAATAATTGGATAATTTTTAGAGTTTTGGAATTCTAACCGTTGCTGTTAAAAACAAACCCGATTTCGAGGCTTGTTTTGCAAACAATATGCTCAATCTACAAAAGATTATTTTTTCATAATTATCTGATAATGAATTAATAAACAATAAATTTTATCCTGTTTTTTGACGATTAAGAATTTGTTAACAAATTTTAACGTATTTAAAATTTCCTAATAGACTGTATGAGTGTAGATTACCTCCCTTTTGTGGGGTTTTGATTAACAATGAATGTCGAATAAATTTGATGAAACGAAAAAAAACGTTAAATTTGTGTTCAAACGATGGTCTTGACCGGCCATTAAGAACGATTAATTTATGTTAACTTTTAAAATTGTTTGTTTATGAAAAAACTAATGTTATTGCTTGCATTTTTCTCTCTTGTGGGAACAATGTATGCACAAAAAACTGTGACAGGTACAGTTACCGATGAAAGCGGATTGAGCTTTCCCGGAGTAGCTGTTTCTGTAAAAGGAACCACAGTAGGTACCATGACTAAGGCAGACGGAACGTATTCCGTTGAAGTACCTGCCGGTTCTGAATTTTTAGTTTTCAAATTTATCGGTATGAAAACCGCTGAAATGAAAATTACAGGTGATGTTGTAAACGTTGCAATGATGCCTGAAGATACTGAACTCGACGAGGTTGTTGTTACAGCCCTTGGTGTTTCTCGTGAGAAGAAATCACTGGGTTATGCTGTACAAGAAGTTGGTGGAGATGAAATGAACAGAGCAAGGAACGATAATGTAATTAATGCATTATCAGGAAAAGCTGCCGGTGTTCAAATTAAATCCAACACAAATATGGGAGGTTCTTCGAACATTCTTATTCGCGGATCATCTTCTATTACCGGTGACAACCAAGCTCTTTTCGTAGTGGACGGAGTCCCAATTAATAATAGAAATTCAAATACAGGCTATCAGTCGGTAGGTGGATCAGGATATGATTACGGTAACCCCGTTAGCGATATCAATCCTAACAATATCGAGAGTGTAAGTGTACTTAAAGGTGCTGCTGCAACTGCTCTTTATGGATCACGTGCTGCAAACGGTGTAATTATGATTACTACCAAAAAAGGTAAGAAAGCCAAAGGAGATCAGAAAAATTTATCTGTTTCTGTAAACAGTAGTACAATGTTCCACATGATGGACAAAGAAACTTTTCCTGAGCATCAAGAACTGTACGGTGCAGGATACGGACCTTATTACAGTGGTACTGAATATCCCGGATTATATTATTATGATATGGACGGTGACGGTACTGACGATTATGTAGTACCTTCTACTGAAGATGCTTCAAGAGGATCTGCTTTTACAGATGATATCGAAGTATTTACTTGGGAATCATTCTTCCCGGAGTCGCCGAATTATATGACAAAAATGCCTTATGAGGCAGGAGCAAACGGTCCTGATTATTTCTTTGAAACAGGAAGAACACTTACTAACTCTATTGACGTCAGCGGCGGAACAAGTGTAGCTACTTTCCGTTTAGCCTATACTAATACTGATCAAACAGGTATGATGCCTAACAGTGAGCGAAAGAAGAATGACCTTAACTTTAGCGGATCATATGATGTATATGACAACGTAACAGTTTCTGCATCAGCTAATTATTCTAATTCATACACCAAAGGACGTAACCATACAGGATACTCGGACAATATTATGTCTATGTTCCGTCAGTGGTATAATGTTGGTGTTGATGTGGCTCTTCAAGAGCAGTATTACAATGACTACGGAACAAATGTTACTTGGAACCCGAACAGTGAAAATAATATATATCCTATTTACTGGGATAATCCATACTGGCAACGTTACGAGAACTACCAGTCGGATGAAAGAGATCGTCTGATCGGTTATACTAAGATAGACTGGGATATTACCGATGATTTAAGTTTCATGGGAAGATATTCTTTGGATTATTATAGCTTCTTACAAGAAGAAAGGAAAGCCGTTGGTTCAGTTTCAGGCGGATTTGGTGTTGATTTCCCTGATGCACGTTCGGGATATGCCAGAAAAAATATTTTATTTTCTGAAACTAACTTTGATGCCTTGTTAAAATATAACAAGAACTTGTCTGATGCGGTTAACTTAAATGCATTGGTTGGTACTAATATGAGAAGAACTCGATTAGACCAAGTACGTTTGTCAACAAACGGCGGATTAGCGGTACCTGATGTATATGCACTAAGTAATAGTGTCAGTACAATGTTACCTCCTGAGGAAGATAAAGAAACCGTAGGTGTTGATGGTGTTTTTGCCAGTGTATCACTTGGATTGAATAACATGATATTTATTGACGGAACCGTTCGTCGTGATGTTTCTTCTACACTTCCTGAAGGTGAAAATGCTTATATTTATCCCTCAGGTTCATTAAGTTTCTTATTTTCAGAAGCTTTGGATATGTCATGGATGAATTTAGGTAAACTTAGGTTTAACTACGCTCAAGTAGGTAATGATGCCCCTTGGTCAAGAGTTCAAGATGCGTTCCGTATTGTAGCTCCTTTTGGTGCTAATACTTTGGTTCGTTTCCCAAGTTACAAGAATAATCCTGAGTTGAAACCGGAACTTTCTTCAAGTCTTGAAGCCGGTTTGGAATTTAGTATGTTTAACAATAGAGTAGGACTTGATTTTGCTGCCTACAAAACCAGTACTGTAGACCAGGTTGTACCTTTAGCGGTATCTTACACCACAGGCTTCAGCTCTAAGTATGTAAATATTGGTGAAGTTCAAAACCAAGGAATTGAGATATTATTAAGACTGACTCCTGTCAGAACAAATAATTTCTCATGGGATATTGGCTTTAACTGGGCTAAGAACGTAAACGAAGTCATTGACCTTGGCGGAGATATTGATAACCTGCAAATTGCTTCATTGCAAGGCGGTGTTACAATAAATGCTCGTGAAGGAGAACCTTACGGAACTATTCAAGGTACAGATTTTGTATATGCTCCGGACGGACAAAAAGTGATTTCCGGCGGCGGTTACTATGAGCACACGGATGCTAATGACGTAGTATTAGGAAATGTTCAGCCCGACTGGACGGCAGGTATTACAAATTCATTTACTTACAAAAGTTTGACAGCAAGTTTCTTAATCGACGCTCAAATGGGAGGACAAATCTTCTCACTTGATATGTGGTACGGAATGGCTACAGGTCTTTATCCTGAAACTGTAGAAACAAATGATTTAGGAAACCAAGAAAGAGACGATATCATTCAAAATGATGATGGTACTTATGATGCTGCCAGTGGTGGTATTCTTCTTGAAGGCGTTGTAGGAACTGACACAGACGGTGACGGTGAATATGATGAATATGATACAAATACAACACGTATCTCAGGTTTCAACTACGGAGCTGACGGATATGCAACCTCTCCGAATGCACGCTACATTTATGATGCGACTTATGTGAAGTTAAGAGAAGCTTCTATTAGCTATGCTTTACCAAGCTCAATGCTAAGCGGAACATTCTTTAGCGGAGCAAGCATTGGTGTTCAAGGATCTAACTTGGCTATTCTTTACAAAGACCTTCCTTATGCAGACCCTGAGGCTTCTCAAGGCGCAGGTAACATTCAAGGATGGCAGTCAGGTGTATTCCCAACCGCCAGAAATATTGGATTTAACATTAATTTAACATTTTAAATAAGGATATAACTATGAAGACAAAATATTTGTTAATTTTATTAGTGGTTTTCTTCGGGTTTTCCTGCACAGAGAATTTCGAAGCGTTTAACACGAACGAGAAAAACCCGACTGATGTTGAGGGAGAGTATCTTTTTACTCAAGCTCAAAAAGAGTTGTCTGATCAACTCTCAAGTACGAACGTAAACTGGAATATTTGGAAACTTTCTGCACAATATTGGACTGAGACGACTTATCTTAATGAGGAGCAGTTTGATGTTGTTAACAGAAATATCCCGGAGCAAATCTATAGAGCATATTACAGAAATGTAATGAAGCCTTTGGATGAAGCTACGACTTTGATTTCTGAGGATGCTTTAGTTGGACAGGAAACGGAAGCTCAAAAAGCCAATAAATTGGCTATTATTGAGCTGTTGAATATTTATTCTTACCAAAATTTGGTCAATGTATTCGGCGACGTTCCATACACTGAAGCTTTGGATGCTGAAATCATTAGTCCTGTTTATGATGATGCTGCCGGTATTTATGCTGATTTATTAATAAGAATAAATGCTGCATTGGCTTCGATGGACGATAGTGAACCGTCATTTCCCGATGCTGATATCATTTATGGCGGAAATACAGCTGCATGGGTTGCTTTCGGTAATTCATTGAAATTAAAATTGGCTATTAACTTAGCTGATATAGATGAATCTACTGCACAATCTAATGCTGAAGATGCTGTTGCTGACGGTGTATTTACTTCAGGAGCAGACAATGCATTATTTGCATACATGTCTAATGTGCCTAATACTAATCCATTACACGAAGATTTAGTATTGAGTGGTAGAAGTGACTTTGTTGCTTCAAGAACTATCGTTGATATGATGAATAACCTTGATGACCCAAGACGAGCAAATTATTTTGCTCAAAATATGGAGTCTTATGTTGGTGGAATTAACGGAGAATCTTCTGCGTTTGCATCATATACTCACATCAATGATTATATACAATCAGCAACTTTCCCGGGTATTTTACTGACTTATGATGAGGTCCAGTTTTATATTGCTGAAGCTGCTGCCCGAACTTGGGACGTAGGTCAAACTGCCGAAGAGGCCTATGGCCTGGCTGTAACTGCTTCATTTGATTTCTGGGGAACAGAAGGTGCTGCTGATTATTTGACTGATGATGCTCCTTTCGACGGCTATGCTACATGGCAAGAGGCTATTGGTGAACAAGCATACATTGCTTTTTATACCAGAGGTTTAGTTGCTTATACAGAGTGGAGAAGATTAGATCAACCGACTCTTAATACAGTAACTGATGCTGTAACAGGCGGAGACCCTGCTACACGTTTTACCTATCCTGTTAATGAGCAAACGCTTAATTCAACAAATTATGACGCTGCTTCATCAGCAATTGGTGGTGATCAGTTAATGACTAAAATATTCTGGGATGTTAACTAAACAGTCTTAAATATTTATTATATAAGAAGCTGTCGAGAGACAGCTTCTTTTTTTACGTTAAAATCTTGGGCTTCATTATAGCCGGCCAAAATTTATGGGCAATCTGAGTTTTTTTACTCAACTATGTGCAGCCTATAGAGTATAAAGTTTTTAAAGTTAAAGGTGTAAATAACTTAATATCAAAACTTTAATAAAGCCAAATGATTTTAGTCAAAGTGATGATATTCCGTATCTTACCTTTATAAGCTTTCAACTTTGTACCTTTTTAAACTGAATACTAAAGTTAATAGTTCGTTAAATTTTTGACCTTTGAGCGTGCTTGCACCTCAAAGCGTCTAAAATCGAGTCCGTTAGATAATTTGATGTAATTTGTTATATTGCTGATAATTAATTATTTATAAAAATGTACCGAACCATTGAAAGTGTTTCGCGGATTGAAACTAATTAGCATTATATTCAGTAATAAATACTATCGAAGAGGTAGTATGATGCTCTATGAATGGGGCTTGTAGAAAATAAAGGCTATAGCCAAAATAAAAAAAGAAGAAATGAAAATTAATTCCATTTCTTCGATAAAGTATTTGCTTGGTTGCCGAATATTGAGGCAATTATTCAACAGTAACCGACTTCGCAAGGTTTCTGGGTTGATCTACATTACAACCTCTCAGAACTGCAATATAATACGAAAGCATTTGCAGAGGAACTACAGTAAGAAGCGGAGCCAAGGCCTCATGAGCAGCCGGGACTTCTAATACATGGTCGGCCATTTCATTGATTACCGTATCTCCTTCCGATACAACAGCAATAACTTTCCCTTTTCGGGCTTTTATCTCTTGTATATTAGTCACAATTTTATCGTATGACTTATCTTTTGTCGCTATAACAACTACCGGCATATTTTCGTCTATCAGGGCAATAGGTCCGTGCTTCATTTCAGCAGCAGGGTATCCCTCGGCGTGGATATATGAAATTTCCTTTAGTTTTAGAGCTCCCTCCAAAGCTACCGGAAAAAAGTATCCTCGGCCTAAGTACAGGAAGTTTGTGGCATCTTTATACAGGTATGAAATAGCGTTGTATTGGTCAGCATACTTCAGAAGTGATGCAATTTTATCGGGAATGGCTATCAATTCGGCTATCAACTCTTTGTATTTCTTTTCACTAATCTCCCCTTTCTTATAACCGAGCATTATGGCTATCATCGTAAGAACGGTTACTTGTGCCGTGAACGCTTTTGTGGAAGCCACACCAATTTCAGACCCGGCGTGTGTATATACACCCGCATCAGTCTCTCTCGGAATTGAAGAACCGACTACATTGCATATACCCAAAACGGTTGTTCCGGCTTCTTTGGCCATCTGCACGGCAGCCAGTGTATCGGCTGTTTCTCCGCTTTGGCTGATGGCTATTACGATGTCATCTTCATAAAGGACAGGGTTTCTGTATCTGAATTCCGACCCGTATTCAACTTCTACGGGTATTCGTGCGATATCCTCTATAAGGTACTCTGCTACAAGTCCGGCATGCCAGGATGTACCGCAACCCACAATTAAGATCCTTCGCGCAGTAAGTAATTTTGGCATAACATCTATCAGTCCGCCCAATCTTATTTCGTCTCTGTCGGGGGATATACGCCCTCTGAATGTATCTGCAATTGAGTTGGGCTGTTCAAAAATTTCTTTAAGCATGAAATGGTCATAGCCGTTTTTTTCAATTTCACCAATATCTAAAGACAGTTGCTGAACGTTGGGTTCAAGTTTGTCATTTTCAATCGTTTTGAGGGTTAATTCATTTTCTTTAATAACCGCAATATTGTCGTTATTTAAATAGATAACACTTTTTGTGTGCTCAACAATGGGGGTAGCATCTGAGGCTACCAAATACTCATCATCACCAATGCCTATAACCAACGGGCTCCCTTTGCGTGCCGCAATAAGTTTATCCGGCTCATCTTTAGCAATAACAACTAAGCCGTATGCACCGACAACCTTTGACAGGGCCAAGCGAACAGCTATTTCTGCATCCGTTTCCCCCTTAAGATAAATATATTCAATCAGATTGGCCAAAACCTCGGTATCGGTTTCACTTTTGAATTTATATCCGCGGTCTTTTAAACGTCTCTTCAGGCGGTCATAATTTTCGATAATCCCGTTGTGAATAACTATAAACTTTCCGTTTTGAGATAAATGCGGATGTGCATTGATGTCATTAGGTTCCCCGTGAGTAGCCCAGCGAGTATGCCCAATTCCTATGCGTCCGCTGAGATTCTTTCCGGCTAAAGTCTTTTCCAAATCGGAAACTTTTCCTTTTGTTTTATGAATTTCAGTTGTTCCGTTAATCAATGCAATCCCGGTAGAGTCATACCCTCTGTACTCCAGTCGTTTAAGTCCTTTTATCAGAATAGGATATGCATTTCTTTTCCCGATGTAACCAATAATTCCACACATAAACTTGCGTTTTATATTAACAATATTTAACGTACAACGACAAATATTAACAAATTATTGTTAGTTAATACCATATTGTTAATTTATATTTTATAAAAAATTATATTTTGTGATTTTACTATACTGTAATTTGAACAATAAGGATTGTTCTTTATATTTTATAAGTGTGAGTACGTTAAGATCAATCGCAAGGGAGAACTGTGTTGCGGCCCTTTAATAACCGTGCGGTAAAATTTTTGACTTCCGGCACTTGTAAATATATAAAATCCGTTGTTTGTCGCTGTTCCTCTTAGTATTTGTTGAATATAAAAGGCCACATCAAAACGGTACTGGTTAATGTCATTGTACGCCACATTTCCGTATCCGGATTCATTTAAATAGTCTTGTAAAAGAAGATATTCTCCATCCGGTCCTACAGCACTGATTAACATATGGGGGGAAGCCGGATATATGCTCTCTCCGGATTGCTCTTCCGGTGCTGTCTCAAGTACAATCTCTGCCCGGTGCACTGCAATATTTCCTTCCGGAATCAATTGAGTTAAATGCGGAATATCTACTTTGAGCCTTAAACCGTTCATTCCCTGAATATAAACCAAAGAATCTCCGTGGCTTTCGGGGTTTTGTAATTGATTTTGAGCCGGCGTTCCGCTGTAGTCATGCTCAAACATATTCAGTCTGGCACAATAACTGTCAATGGGGAATAGGGCTTCTCTTGCCGAGTCAGCATCAGATTCGTGGTGATAATATACCTTCAGCAAAGATTCTGAATTCAGGTTTAAAGAAATAATTGAGGCATCAGCACCTCCGGCTGTAGTCAGTACTACCCCGTTAAAGTATGCTCTGAAGTCCTCGCCGTACTCATACACGGTTGAATCTTCTGCCTTAGTCAAATAGTCAGCCCAAGAATCATCGAGCTTTATTCTGATGAGGGAGTCGGGATTGTATGCTGTAGATACGGTAACCGAGCCCATGAGTTCGTTATCATGCAGTTCTCCAACAGGTTTAGTTGCATTGTAGGAGCTGTCGTGCTGAAGGTTTTCGGTTAAACGATAGACATTAATGGTTTGTTCTATAGTGCTGTCGCCGTACGCTCTTGGCTCATCTTCGGTATATGAAAGGTAAATATATACAGAGTCTGCCGGGATACTGTCGTGAAGGTATGAGGTCCCGCTTTTAGTAAACTGAACGGCAGAATGGGCTTGCGTATTTCCAAATATGGGGTCGGTATAGTTTCCTATAAGAAGTTTTGAGCCGCCGCTTCCTGATACAGAATCCATTAATTGCGAATAGCTGTTAAGGGTAAATGTATCGGTAATTTGCAAATTTAACTGCCTGTTTTTAGGAATTACGGATAATCCTACATCAGATTTTTCATTACACGAAAAAATGATTGTCAGGCTAAAGAATAATAAGACGAATAAACTTTTAGTTTTGTACATTAAAGTAAAATATTAGATTTACGTATTTCGAACGCAAAACTAATCATTTTGTTTTATTCTCCTATAATCTGTTGATAAAAATCGGAATATGCTTTTTCGTAGTCTTCTTCTCCTTGGTACTCAAGTATGGGTAGGCCTGATTTTTTTGCAATTTCCAATATTTCGGGTTCAACTTCTTCGTCGCCAATAATTACGCCGTCAGAAAATTTTAGAGCGAGTTCGGTAAGGGCAGCATAATCTAA
Source organism: Bacteroidota bacterium (assembly GCA_034659855.1). Taxonomy (GTDB): domain Bacteria; phylum Bacteroidota; class Bacteroidia; order Bacteroidales; family JAADGE01; genus JAYEIA01. Next base: position 9,426 of record JAYEIA010000311.1, on the reverse strand, counting down.
ATCTTCAAAATCTTTGATGTGATTCTCTTTTAAGTCGTCTGATAAAATTTTTTTCTTAAAAGAAGCATCAAACTTATTATCAAAGCCTTTACTGTATATGGAGTAAATTACTTTTGCTTCTTCAAACAGCGGGTCATCTTTATACATTGTTTTTGTAAAAAGCGGAACTAAAGCAGACATCCAGCCGTGACAATGGACCAAATCGGGAGTCCATCGAAGTTTTTTTACCGTTTCCAAAACACCTCTCCCGAAAAATATCATTCGTTCGTCATTATCATCAAAGTAATCTCCGTTTTTGTCAGTTACTACAAGTTTTCTTTTGAAATACTCTTCGTTATCGATAAAATAAACCTGCATTCTGGCCGCCTGAATAGATGCTACCTTGATGATTAGCGAGTGATCCAAATCATCGATGATAAGATTCATTCCTGAAAGTCGGATAACCTCATGGAGCTTATTTCTTCTTTCATTAACTTTGCCGTATCTTGGCATAAATACTCTTACCTCATTGCCTCCTTCCTGAATCGCTTGAGGAAGAAAACGGGTAAGATTTGACATTGGACTTTCCGGTAGGTAGGGGGTTATTTCTTGTGATACGAAAAGAATATTTTTATTTTCCATGATAAAATATTTGTAAGGAAATTTTGCTGAGTTCGTGAATGGATTTGAGTCTTATACTTTCAGACTTTTGTTTCTAAGCCACAAATTTAATAATTTTTTGGCTATTTACCATAAAAGAGCATTAGATAATGTTTCAGGTCGATTCAATTATCAAATCTAACTTTATTGTTTATACCGCTTATAAAATAGATTATAGGGTTAAAAAGACTTTAATTTTTTTTATCGTTTCTGTCCAAGTTTACCCTGTTAGCTTGTCGTATAGGGTAAAATCTCTTGACTTGCGAAAAAAAATTCTTTTAGGGCGGTTAGTTTACTCCTTTCATATCTCTGAATTTTAAAGGTTATAGGCTGTCTATCACTTCTTTTGATAGATTTGTTAATTTTTTAATTTCTTCTGTTGGTTTGCCCTTGTCTTTTAATGTTTTGGCATATTCTATAATGATTTTGTCTTTTTCTCCCAAGACTTTGTCTTTTTGTTTTCTTAATTCTCTCTCATGTTCTAATTCTCCTGTTGTCTTTTCTAATTCTCCTGTTGTCTTTTCTAATACTTGTTTAAAATAGCTAATTTCATTATCTCGTTTTATTAGTTCTGCCAAATATTCATCTTCGGCGTTCATCTGTTCTTCTAAATCGGGATTGTCGGCATCGGCTGATTTTAAGCGATTTATTACCCGTTCCAAAAATTTTGGGAATAGTTTCTTTATTATTAGAAGTCTGTGTTTATTGTTTTTATTTTGAGCTTCTTGGTCAAATAATTTGAGCAACAAATAAAGTTTTGTTTTATAATCATCGTTTTCATAATCTTTCTTCTCTATGTTTTTCAAATTCGGAAGTTGAATAACCCAAATATCAAAACTCAAATTATCAATAAATTCATTGTCATTTTTCAGACTTTTCTTTTTGAATATCCCGATTTTTTCTCTGTTTGTTTTGATTATTAAATCATTTACTTCGTTTTCTATTCTGAAATTTAGAATAAAAATCGGTATCAGTCTTATCGGTTTATTTATTTTTTCTACTGCTTGTGTGCGTGGATTTATTATTTCTTCCTCTTGCTTTCTCTGAAAATTTGCACTGATGTATCGTTTAAATCTGAAAATATCATTTGCTTTGTTAGCTTTCTGAATTTCAATCATTATCAGTTCTTCTTTTCCGTTAGGTTTTTCTATTATTGCGGTAAAATCCAAGTGGAAAAGTTTGATTATTTTATCAGTTTTTGGGTCTTGTATTTTTTCTGTGTGCGATAGGGGTTCAAAGGTCAGTTTTTTTATCTTTTCGTTTATTAAAGTAGATAAAATAATTTTTGCACTTTGATTATCTTCCATTAAATACTTGAAAACCACATCATAAATCGGATTTGGAATTACAAGAAAATCAGTTTCGTTTGTATTTTGTTGTATGTTTTTCATGTTTGTAATTTCTGTACTGCAAATTTACGACTTTTCAAAATTTATATCGCATTTTTTCCTGTTTTATTTTTTTAAGTGCTACTTAACGCTATGATTAGGTCTAAACAGTTATATTGTCTTTCTGATATTTTGTTCAGTTCACTTGATCCTATTTTTTTAAAAAGAATACGGATGAGCAAAAATTAATTTTGTCAATAATTTTTATTCGGGAAAAGCCGACTTGTGTATATACCAACTGAAATCTACCCACCCTTTTAGCTTTGAAGGGTGAAGGAAGACAGGTGATGAGTGAGGGGTGAAAGGTGAAGGGCGAGGGGGGTTATTTTAATTTGTTCTTTTTGGCTTTTAGCTTTCTGTAAATCAAGGCGTCGGTCAGCCGACGGATGACTGTTTTCAGAAAGGGTCTAACGCAGAAATTGGACTTTTCGGGCAAGCACTAAAGTTTCGAGCAGCTAATATAAAAAAAGTTTGTTCGAGGCTTTTTAGATTACAAACATAAGGACTAAATAGGATAATTGATCAACTATTTGCACAAGAAGTTGATAAACACATTAAAATTTATAATTTATTGACGTGTCGTCAAGAATAATGACCGGTGTTCTTAACATAATGTTGTAAATACCGAGATTCATCGTAAAATTATTGATGATAGGATTGAATATTTAAATTATATTGTATTTTTGCAAAAAACAATAAGATGCAACGGATAAAAACGGTCAAAAAACTCAAAGAAATAATTAAGACACTCAAAGACGAAGAGCGAACGATTGGTTTTGTTCCAACAATGGGGGCTCTTCATAAAGGACATATTTCATTAATAAAACGTTCAGTTCGAGAAAATGAAGTTACCCTTATGAGTATCTTTGTAAATCCCAGACAGTTTAACAATAGTAATGATTTAAAAACCTATCCGAGAAATTTGCAAGAAGACGAAAGACTTTTAAAATATGAGAAAGTCGATTATATTTTTGCACCGTCGGTAGATGAAATTTATCCCGAAAAAGAAACTAAATCGTATGATTTCGGTGGATTGGCAAAAGTTATGGAGGGAAAGTACAGGGAAGGCCACTTCAACGGAGTAGCACAAGTTGTATCAATTCTTCTGGATCTTATTCCGGCCGACAGAGCCTACTTCGGACGCAAAGATTATCAGCAATTGGTAATTATTAATCATTTGGTTGAGCACTATAAGCCCGAATGTGATACGCAAATTGTAGAATGTAACACCGTGAGAGAAAAGGACGGCTTGGCCATGAGTTCACGAAATGCTCAATTAACTAAAAGTGAACGGTTGGCTGCACCTACAATTTTTGATATTTTGTCCAGATACAGAAATAAGATACATACCCTAAGCCCCCAAGAGATTATAGATGAAGTTAAAGAGCAAATAAATGCACATCCTTTACTAAAGGTTGAGTATTTTGAAATAGTTAATGATAAGACATTGAAACCGGTTGACAGCATTGAGCATAACAAAACATCAGGATGTATTGCTGTTCATGCCGGCAAGGTCAGATTAATTGACAATATCTCATTTTGATATAAAAAAAAAAAGTAATATGTTCATTGAAATATTAAAGTCGAAGATTCATAAAGTCTCCGTAACACAAGCAAATTTGCAGTATGTCGGAAGTATAACTATTGATGAAGCGTTGATGGAAGCGGCCGATATAATTGAAAATGAAAAAGTACAAATTGTAAATGTGAACAATGGAGAACGATTGGAAACCTATGTTATTAAAGGGGAGCGAAACTCCGGAATTATTAGTCTCAATGGCCCGGCTGCCAGAAAAGTTCAAGTTGGTGATGTTGTAATTATTATTTCTTATGCAACGGCCGACAAAAATGAAGCCGAGAGCTATGAACCAAAACTGGTGTTTCCCGATACAAAATCTAACCGTTTGACGGATTAAAATGCTGCACAAACCCACAATAAAAATGTTTGGTGTTTTGACTGTTTGTTTTGTTATTTTCGAAACAAAATTAGTTTGGGTTTGGTTTGACATTCCGGGACTTTATTTTTAAGTATTTTTATCAAATATTTTGGGGACTTAAATCAGCAAGAGGGTAAAAACCTGTATTGATTTTGCTGTTTTTTTGGGCTCTTTGAGGAGGGTATGCTCTATTTGAACGTGACTTGTTGTTCTGCAAAAGGAAATTTTATGGCTAAATCGAAATCAATTTATATCTGTAGTAATTGCGGGGCGCAGTCTCCTAAATGGGTCGGGCAATGTAAGTCTTGCGGAGAATGGAATACTTTTGAAGAAGAGGTTTTTCAAAAAAATATATCCGGAAGACCCTCACAAACCAAGCAGAAGAAGGCCAAAGCTATTCCCCTCGCACAAATTGAATACGAAAAAGAACAGCGCATAGATACTGAAAACAAAGAACTTAACAGGGTTCTCGGCGGTGGTCTGGTCAGAGGTTCCATGGTGCTTATCGGTGGAGAACCCGGCATTGGTAAGTCAACGCTTGCCTTACAAGTCGCCTTAGATTTAAGAAAACAAAAAACCTTATATGTTTCCGGTGAAGAGAGCTTGCAACAAATAAAGCTACGAGCCGAACGCATCGGAGAGCCGACCGAGAATTGTCTTATATTGAGTGAAACGTTGCTGGAAGATATTTTTATTCAGTTTGAAACCCACGACCCCGATATTATCATCATAGATTCCGTACAGACGATATACAGCGAAAGTATTGAGTCGGCCCCGGGAAGTGTTACACAAGTCAGAGAATGTACCAACCGCCTCCTGAAATATGTGAAATATCACGGAAAACCGATATTTTTAATCGGACATATCAATAAATCAGGGCATTTGGCCGGGCCAAAAGTTTTGGAACATATCGTAGATACTGTTTTGCAATTTGAAGGAGACAGGCACCATTTATATCGTATTTTGAGAGCAACCAAAAACAGGTACGGAGCCACCGGTGAACCCGGTATTTTTGAAATGCAACAGAACGGTTTGCGTGAAGTCAGTAATCCGTCGGAGTTACTTTTGTCTCATAACGAAGACTTGGCCTCCGGAATATCTGTAGCCTCCGCCGTTGAAGGCGTTCGACCATTGATGACAGAAATTCAGGCCTTGGTAAGTAATACCGCATTCAGTACCCCGCAAAGAACCTCAACCGGCTTTGACAATAAGCGATTGAATATGCTTTTGGCCGTCGTTGAGAAGCGAGCCGGGTATAAAATTTCAACCAAAGATGTTTTTATCAATCTGGCGGGAGGGATTCGAATTGATGACCCGGCAATAGACCTGGCCGTCGTTTCCTCGGTATTGTCATCAGGATTGGACATCCCTTTGCCGAGAAGAGTTTGCTTTGCCGGAGAAATAGGACTGTCGGGAGAAATACGCCCGGTAACACGTATAGACCAAAGAATAAAAGAGGCTGAGAAATTAGGTTTTACAAAAATTTATGTTTCGAAGTACAATAAGGGTTTTCCCAAACCGAAGTCTATCGAAGTCATAAAAGCAGCAAAAATTGAAGAAGCTTTCAGAAGCTTATTTCGAAAGCAATAGGTTCAATTTTTTTGTAATAGAAAATAACTACAATTTTATGTTTATTTTAATTTTTTATTCGTATTTGTTCGACAATACCCGGAAAAATTGAAAAAAGAATCTTACCTTAGCTAAAAATTTTGCTTTATGGAAAATGAATTGTGTCCTAAAACAGAAAATTGCCCATTGTTCCAAGGAGAAATGCTTGCAAGTCAGAAAGCTCAGGAAATATATAAGAAACTGTATTGTGAAAACGGAAAAGAAGGATGGATGAGCTGTAAACGATATTTGGTGAGTTTGAAGGAGGTTGAACCTCCTCAAGATTTAATGCCGAATGACAGTCGGAGTGTCGAAGAGATTTTGGAAGCCTTATAGAGATTCTTGAGCGGAGAATTTTAATTATTGACTAATATCTTTGCGGATAAAAATTTTATTGTGAGCTGTAGATTTGCAGTTTATCAAAGCCGGGAAATTAAGTGTTTGAAATCCGGCTTAACCTTTTGTCCCTTAATAAAAGTTGCTTGTCAACATATAGTAGCATTTTGTCAATAGTTTCGTTGGTTCAATACTTTTTTAGTTACATTTGTTGTGAGAAACAGTTACTCTAAAATTGTTACTTATTCTGTCCCCACAGAATTAAAACGCACATCAATCTCTTTGATGTGCGTTTTTTTATTTATTTTAGCATCCGTTTTAAAAATTTAATTGATATTAATGGGAGTATTTCTGTTTGATAAAATAATTTTCGGTCCGGTAAAGAGCAGAAGATTAGGTGTTTCATTGGGCATTAATCTGTTACCGACAGAGAATAAATATTGCAACTTTGATTGCATATATTGTGAGTGCGGGAGAACGTATAAGGAAGAATTTGCCAAAGGTAAACTGCCTACACGCACAATTATTAAAGAACGCCTGATTGCTGTGTTGAAGAAAATGAAAGACTCCGGACAACAGCCTGATGCCATGACTTTTGCCGGCAACGGAGAACCAACTATTCATCCCGATTTTGAAGGTATTATTGATGATACCATTGAAGTCAGAGACCGGTTTTTTCCGAACTGTATAATTGCTGTTTTGTCCAATGCGACCTTAATAAATAAGCCGTCAGTTTTCAGAGCATTGAATAAAGTAGAGCAAAATATTTTAAAGTTAGATTCTGCCTTTGATAAAACGATACAACTTATAAATAATCCGCCCAAGGGCTTTACCGTTGAGAAACTCAAAAAGCAATTAAAATCCTTTAACAGAAATTTAACCGTACAGATAATGTTTGTTAAAGGAACGTATCAAGAGCAAGTTGTTAATAACAGTACTTCCGAGGAAGTTGCCGGATTGAAAGCTATTCTTGATGAATTAAAGCCCAAGCAAGTCATGATATATACCATTGAGAGAGATACGCCTTCGGACGGATTACAAAAGGTAACCAAGGAACGCTTGAATGAAATTGCTCATAGTTTTCGAAAATCCGGCCATAATGTGCAGATTTCCGGCTGATTTTATTGTATATTTGAATTTATATTTATTTTCAGACTTCGTCTGTTTTATTATCTATATAGTTATGCTTTAATGAATTATCACATCGTGTGATATAATTGTACAGATTTAGGCGTAACTCACTGATTTACATTGATGATTTGTTTAAATTTGTCCAAAAACAAATATCAAAACAGACGAAGTCTGCTTTTATAATAATTTTAACCATTTAAATTTGTAAAATGAACAGACCTAATACAATTATTTTTGCTTTAATTTTTTTGTTGGCCGGTATTTCAAGTTGTACTATTACACAAGAGTACCATTTTAATAAGGATATGTCGGGAAGTGTTTCTTCTACAATTGATATGTCACAATTAATTGATTATATGAATTCCATGGATACATCAAATTCCTCACAATCGCTTGATACATTAGATAATACATTTAAGGAGGCCGCTCAAGAGTTGGAGGATATGGGAGCCGAAAATGTACAGTTTGGTTGGAAAACCGATGAAAAAAAGGTTTTATATATCAACTATGAGTTTTCAGATATAGAAATGTTGAACAAAATATCAGCCTCCAATGAGATGACTAAATCTGTTTTGGGGCAAAACGATAACCCGGCAAATACCATAAAATTTGAAACCAACGGAAGAAGAGAACTAATTTATGATGCACCGGTATTAAAGAATGACTCTTTAAGCGATTCGGATATGGAAAGCATAGGAGAAATGTACACTTTTGAAACAATATTCAGCTTTGACCGAAAGATAAAATCATTGGATAATGACAGCTATACCATCTCGGAAGACGGTAAAAGTTTTTCACAAACCCTAACACTCAATGACTTATATTCTGAAGAGATTAGTCGTGATTTCAAACTTAAGCTTAAATTCTTTTAAGCAGGGACAACATACAAGTGCGCAATTCAAACAGTTGATGAGCCCAATTAAACGGAGGAAATCAAATGTATTGAAAACTAATTTTTTTAGAAAACTCAAGAGAATCACTATTTTACCTTCCGGACATACGAAAATTTCGTAACTTATCGTTTTAGTTTTTTATAACTATATAAAAATTTGAACATGAAACAGTTACAAGTCTGGTCAGTGAGTTTGATTTTCGGTATTGTGCTTAGTATGTCTTGCAGTGAGGAAATTGCGGAGAAATCTTTTGTTCGTCCGCCTTTCCCTGCTTTGAACCCGGAGTATGTTTCTTTTGATTTTGAAGCCGAAGAAGGGGGAGAATATATCCATGAATCCGGAACAAAAATTACAGTACCCGGAGACCTCTGGGAGGATAAAGAAGGCAATCCGGTATCCGGAACGGTGAGAGTAAAGTACAGAGAATTTCACGATGCCGTGGATATTTTTCTCAGCGGTTCATCCATGAATTATGATTCGGCCGGAGTACAAGAGGTATTCCAGACCGCCGGTATGTTTGAAATAAGAGCCTACAAAGACAGTTCAGAGATTTTTATCAAGAAAGGGAAAAGCCTTGAGGTGAAAATGGCGTCGTACAAGGATGAAGCAGATTATAATTTTTATACCTTGGATGAAAATGAACGAAATTGGAAATATCAAGGACGCACAGAACCCGAAATTAACTCTGAAATAGCCTTGATAAAAGACTCCGTTTCAAAATTGAAATCCGAAAAGGTATTTTCAATCAAAGACAATGCGTTTTTTGCCTTAAATTACAGCGGATTATTGGATGTGTATTTTCAAAGTAATCCTAAAAATTTTAAATACGGCAGTAAGTTGCCCAAGCGACGTGCCGAAAAATACGGATTAATTTACAGCGGAATACACGGCTATAATAATGTAACTTTCAGAGGCAGAACTTATGCCGCCTGGGAAATGGTTTGGGAAACCCAAGAGGGTCGAAAATTGCCTTGGTGGTCAAAGAACTCGGGAATAAATAAATTGACCTACTTGGGGAATAATTTATATTACATGAATTTTCAATCGCATAAAAATTCTAAACACCGCACAACAATCAAGATAAAAGCCATTATGCCTATCAGATACTTATTTGCAACTTCTCCGGAAGACTGGCAGGCAAAGTACGATGATATTATGAAGCGAATTGATGTGGAACAAAGTCGTTTGGAAAAACAGGCGGCAGTTTACAGAACATTCAAAGTCAATACGACCGGTCTCTGCAACTGGGACAGAATTATGAAGCAAAGTCAACCACTTTTCGCAAAAAGCAACTTTACTTTTGATAAAATCACCGACGAAGAGTTTGCAGATATTGATGTGTACTATTTTGTTCGAAACAATGAAACTTTTTCTCGCTTTAACTTAGCAACCACAGATTCCATTCAGATTGCACAGGATTCTACCGCTCAATTTGTAGCCGTATTATCCGACAATGAAGCGGCAGTATTTAATGCCGAGGCCTACAGTAAAATT
>JAYEIA010000310.1:0-22603 GCA_034659855.1 Bacteroidota bacterium | reverse complement strand
TATCCGTTGAACTACGAAGCCCAGAGTTCACAAAAATAAATAAAAACCGGGACAGCACAAATTCAATTTTTTTATGGGTCTGATTCCGATAGTAAGAAAACGGCCGGTAAACCAAAAAAAAACTCAATTTAACCGTTTCACTTTTATAATATTTACCGGACAAAGGTCGGCAGCTTCAATATTTTCTTCAAAATAGAAATCTTCGGTTTTCAAAGTATAGACTCCTTTTTTATTCACTGAGTTTTTTAGATTGCTTTTGCCATCTTGCTCGTCTATCTCCCATTGTTCGGGGGCGACTTCAACACAGTAATTGCATCCGATACATTTTTTTTTGTAGTGAGTTATTTCAATCATGCGACAAATATCTTTAAAATTTATAAATTTGGAAAATTCTTTATCAACAAGGAGAAGTTATTTATTTGCAGAAGTACCCACAGAAAAAAATCAACATGAGATATTTCAGAATATTAGTATTAATTTTATTTCTCGGCGTTCTTTTTACCGACTGTGCCAATATCGGAACATTAACAGGCGGCGACAAAGATACTATTCCGCCGATAATAGTAGAGAGCAAGCCCGAAATTGGAACCGTAAATTTTTCTCAACAAAAAATTGAATTTGAGTTCGATGAGTTTTTTGTACTCGATAATATGCGCAGTTCATTTTACAGTTCTCCGCCCATGGAAGAATATCCCGATTTTAAAATAAAAGGTAAAAGCCTGATTGTAAAATTTAATGAAGCATTGAAAGATTCATTAACTTATTACATGAATTTTGGGTCAGCAGTAAAAGATTATCATGAAAATAATCCGCTCAAGAATTTTGCCTTTGTATTTTCGACCGGACTTGTGATTGACTCCATGAATATCTCCGGGGCGGTATTTGATGCTCAAACGCAAGAAGCAGAACAAGAAATTCCTGTGTTTTTGTATGCCGAACACCGCGATTCTGTTCCGTCTTTACAAACCCCCCTGTATTATACAAAGACGGATACAAGCGGAAATTTTTCTTTTAACTACATCAAGCCCGGAAAGTATAAAATTTTCACACTTTGGGATAATGACGGTAATATGCGGTTTAATCTTCCGAACGAAAAAATTGGTTTCCTTGACAGCTTAATCGTTCCCGAAGTCGTATCCGAAATTTTCAGCGATACCCTGAAGGCCGGAACAACTACCGGAGCAGGAGATACACTTACCCAAGACAGTATAAACCGAACAACCGTAAATACATATTCCCCTGATAATATTTATCTGTTCTCTTTTCTTGAAGACAACGACAAACAATACAACGAAAGTTTTTCTCGCCTGATGCCCGGCCGCTTGGAACTCACTTATAAAAGACCCGTTGCGGATTTAGATTTAATGTTTCCCACACTCGGGCTGACCACCTCCGATACACTCGCCGAGTACTCAAACAAAGGACGCACTTTGACAATCTGGCTCAACGATTCGTCGGCCGTTCAAAAAGACAGCATTTTAATGCATGTGTCATACCAAAGTACTGACAGTGCTAAGATGCCGGTTGTCCAAGTCGATTCATTATTGTTTGTTGCCGATTCCTTAACCTATGATACGGCGAAATATTCCAACCTAACTTTTGAATCGGAAGATAAAGGCCATTATTTTGAAAATTATAAACTCCGGTTTAATATGCCTTTGAGCTCAATAGATACCTCTCGAATGGAATTATATCAACTCATTGATACCTCTGTTGTTGATGCAAAAGAACAAAAGCTCTCATCCAATATGAGACCCGCATATAACCGCTTATTATTTACATTTTTGCGACCTGTTGAGGATTTTAGTTTAAGTATGAACGGTAAACAAATAACCGGTGAATTAACCGTTAATACCTCAAGAGATACCATTCAGTACCTCTTGCCCGATTCTGTGGGGAATATTGATACCTTGAACATTAATGCGGTCTATGATAATCAGTATTTTTTCGGGCAGACACAAAAGCTGAAAAGTTCTTTGTCTATGACGTTTACCGAACAAAAAATAACGCAGTTGAAACGAGAGAATAGAGATCAGTTGGACTTTAGATTTATAAAGCCTCAAACGGAGAAAATAACGATAAAAGAAATATTTTCTGAGCAAAATGTTGATTACACCCTGTCAATTTCCGAAAACGGGAAACACCATGTGGTAACCCTTACAAAACCGGAACTTATACAAGCCGATACGCTGGTTTTATCGTTAGAAGCTCCCGACGGGAGGTTGCCCAACGGAAATAAAGCAAGCTTTGCCGATACACTTTCCGTGATTTATCAACCGATAAAGCAGTATTTAAAAACGTCGGAAAGAACCTCTGCTCAAGGATTTTATCTTCTTTTTAATCGGGAGACAAAGCCTTCGGATATCCAAGTTTATTTGCCCGATTCCAATCAAATTAAACCCATTTTAACAGAGCAGGATTCCTTATATTTCGACCAACGAAGCTGGCGAAAGACAGATACCTTAAAGGTAAAAATGAATTATCTGAATGAACGGGGCGTAAGAATGCGTGATTCGGTTAATTTGACATTGGAAAAGAAAAAAACAACGGATCGTTTTAAGTTTACAACCAAAGAGGAGGAACGTTCTAAAGATCTGAAAAATATTGTGATATCTAAGGCCATTGGTTTCGAGGCTGAAATTGACAGTTTGGCTTACCGTACAGTGAGCATAGACTTTGACGCACAAGCCGGCTATTCCTATTTATTAAAAACGGACAGTTCTGCATTTTTGGATATATATGCAAACAAATATAAATCGGCTGATACAAAATTTAGTCTGTACAGTAAAGAGGAGTACGGAAAATTGTTTATTAATTTGACGAATGTCGGAAATATTGAACGAGATGATTTTTATGAGTTAACACAAAACGACTCAATTGTTTCACCCGACATTAGAAAAGGAAAATTTATTTTGTACCTTTACACCGCAAAGGATGAAAAATTGATTGATCAGGTTTCCGTTGTTGGGGATACCGTAATTGTATTTGATAATTTACTTCCTAAAGAATATAAACTCAAAGGCCTGTATGATGCCAATAATAATAATCAATGGGATACCGGAAATTATTATAAGCATATTCGGCCGGAACGAGTTTTGGTTGTTCCGAAACCCATTTCTTTTAAAAAAGGATGGGAAATAAATACTGAATGGAACCTATTATTTCACCGAAAAAAAAGATAAAATGACTAAAAATAATTTACCGGAGAATATACCTACTTATAATAAAAGAACACTAAAAATGCATGTGTCGGAGCTCTTGAAAAAGGCTCCCCACAAAAATTTTAATTACAAGCAGATTGCTTCAAAATTAAATATTACCGATTCAGGTACTAAGCATTTAATAAACACCGTTTTGGACGAACTCCAAGAAGAGGGCGTATTGGACAGTGTTTCTCGAGGAAAATATACCTATAAAATTCAGACCGATGATATTGTCGGAAAAGTACAATTAACGGCCTCAGGGTCAGCATTTATTATAACCGACGATCTGGATGAAGATATTTTTGTTCCGGCAAAAAACACCATGCGAGCCAATCAGTCTGATATTGTAAAAGTTAAAATTTACAAATCAAATCTACGAAAATCAAAAAATCCGGAAGGAAAAATCGTTGAAATTTTGGAACGAGGGAAAAAGACTTTTGTCGGAATTGTGAATAAAAGTAAAACCTTTGCTTTTCTTGAAATTACAGAGCGTCGTGTTCCCTTCGATATTTTTATAACACCAAAGAATTTGAATGGTGCTCAAGAGGGACAAAAAGCAATAGCTGAAATCATAAAGTTTAACAGTGGTAAAAAAAATCCGGAAGGAAAAATTATTGAAGTCTTGGGCGACCCCAATGATAACGAAGTCGAGATGCATGCTATACTTGCCGAGTATAACTTGCCGTACAGATATCCGAAAAATGTGATTGCCGAAGCAAAAAAAATAAAAGATGAAATTTCTGCGAAAGAAATTAAAAAAAGGAAAGACTTTAGGGCTGTTCCTACCTTCACCATAGATCCTGTTGATGCTAAAGATTTTGATGATGCCTTATCATTCAGAAAGCTCAAAGACGGACTGTTTGAAGTCGGCGTTCATATTGCAGATGTTTCTCATTACGTAAAAGAGGGATCTTTGCTCGATGAGGAAGCCTTGAGCCGGGCAACATCCATTTATTTACCCGACCGAACTATCCCTATGTTGCCCGAGCGGTTGTCCAATAAAATATGCTCCTTGCGACCTGATGAGGAGAAATTAACGTATTCGGCTGTATTCCATATAGATGAAAAAGCCAACGTAAAAAAAGAGTGGTTCGGGAGAACCGTAATTAAATCTGACCGTCGGTTTAGTTACGAACAAGCACAAGAAATAATTGACAACGGGGAGGGAGATTATGCTCCTGAAATTGAGCAACTTCAACGATTGGCTGTGATTTTGAGAGACAATCGATTTAGTAAAGGCTCTATAGGTTTTGAAAGAACAGAGGTAAGGTTTGTTCTTGATGAGGACGGTAAGCCGGTTGATTTAGTTTTTAAACAGTCCAAAGAAGCCCATAAGTTGATTGAGGAGTTCATGCTTTTGGCCAATAAAAAAGTGGCGACTTTTATTAACGGACATAAAAACGGCAAGTACGCCGGAAGTTTTGTGTACAGAGTACATGATGAACCGGATATGGAGAAATTATTTAATTTCTCAAAATTTATTACACGGTTTGGCTATAACTACAAGTTTAAGTCTTTCGGACAAGTTTCAAGAAAATTGAACAATTTACTTAAAGAGGTCAGAGGTTCCGATTTGCAAGATGTTATTGAGCTTATGGCTGTTCAATCTATGGCAAAAGCCCATTATTCAAGTAAAAATATAGGACATTACGGTCTGTCTTTTGATAATTATACGCACTTTACATCCCCAATCCGGCGGTATCCGGATTTAATTGTTCATCGTCTGCTCACCGAGTATTTAGAAAATAAACCGGCAGTTGATAAAAATGAGTTGGAAGAAACCTTGAAGTATTGTTCCGAGAGAGAGAAACTATCGGTCAATGCCGAAAGAGCGGCCATAAAATATAAGCAAGTAGAGTATTTATACGATAAGTTAGGCTCCGACTTTAACGGCACGGTCATAGGCGTCAACGAAAACGGACTGTTTGTTCGTATTGATGAAAATCAGATAGAAGGCATGTTGCCCGCACGTGACATTGAAGGCGACTATTATTACTTTGATGAGGAAAAATACTGTATGGTCGGCAAAAGGAGTTCTAAGCGATACTGCATCGGAGACAAGTTGATAGTGAAGCTCGTTAGGGCAGACCTTTTGAAGCGTCAACTGGACTTTATGCTGGTCGGAAGACAGTGATAATTTCGAAGAAGAGCAACAATTGCAGACTCCGCCTGTTTTTACATTGTAAATAGCTGTACTCCTTTAATATAAAGGCTACTATATTATTTTACGACATAATTGGACACAGGTGTTATTTATAAAAACCCAAACAATTAATAATGAGATAGATAGCGGCAGAGGTAAACTTGTTTCAAAAATTATTTACTTAACATTCAGGCATTTACAATTATGCATAATATCCATTTTTCTATAGTAAAACAGACGAAGTCAGAAATGGTTAAGGCTGTGATTATTCTGTATATCTCAAGACTTGCCCGTCTGCCGAAATAGTTTGTCCTACAGCTACAAGAGAGTTATAATCATGACCCGGGGATTCAATATTGAAATTTGTACCGAAAGAAGGGCAGGGAATCGTTCGTCGTTTATGTGTATTGCACGAAGCCGACAGTATGGTAATTATGAACAGTGTAGCGAGAAATACGACCACTTTTTTATGAGTCATTATGATTTATTTTTAAGATAATTTCAGCGTTTTCCATAAAACGAAAAAAAACATTAATTATTTTGCCGAAAATCAGTTGTTATTTCTATAAAAAAACTATTTTTGCAGCAATTTAGAATTATTCTAAATAAGATAATCAAATTACATTTTAAGGAATAGATACGAAATAAATTATGATAGCGTAGGCGAAGTTGCTTTTGTTCCTAAAGTGAAAAATAAAATATACAGCCATGGGTAAAGATGATAAGGTACTCAATGAATTAAAAAATAAAACGTACGATGCCGGATTTGAAACCATCTACGAGTCGGATGTTTTCCCGAAAGGATTAAATGAAGACATTATCAGAGCACTTTCCAAAAAGAAAGAGGAACCGGAGTTTATGTTGGAATTTCGATTGAAAGCCTATAGAGCTTGGTTAGAAATGGAAGAGCCTGACTGGGGACATTTGGATTACGAAAAACCTGATTTTCAGGACTTAAGCTATTATGCCGCACCAAAGAAAACGCCAAAATATAATAGCTTGGATGAAGTTGACCCTGAAATTTTGGAAACCTTTGAAAAACTGGGAATTCCGTTAAACGAGCAAAAGGCATTGTCCGGAGTTGCTGTTGATGCAGTAATTGACAGCGTATCGGTACACACAACATTTCAAGATACCTTAAAAGAAAAAGGGATTATCTTTTGTTCAATCAGCGAGGCCATTCGTGAGCATCCGAAATTAATAGAAAAGTATATAGCTTCCGTGATACCGGCCAAGGATAATTTTTATGCCGCCTTAAATTCAGCTGTTTTCACCGACGGTTCTTTTGCATATATCCCCAAAGGAGTGAGGTGTCCCATGGAATTATCAACCTATTTCAGAATCAACCAGGCCAATACCGGTCAGTTTGAACGAACGTTGGTCATTGCCGAAGAGGATAGCTACGTTAGTTATCTGGAGGGCTGCACGGCACCGCAACGAGACGAAAATCAATTGCATGCAGCGGTTGTGGAGCTGGTTGCCATGAAAAATGCAGAAATAAAATATTCTACCGTCCAAAATTGGTATCCCGGCAATGCCGAAGGTAAAGGCGGGGTATTTAATTTTGTTACAAAAAGAGGACTGTGCAAAGGAGATAATTCAAAAATATCATGGACTCAAGTAGAAACCGGCTCGGCAGTAACTTGGAAATATCCAAGCACAGTATTACGAGGCGACTATTCCGTCAGTGAATTTTATTCGGTAGCAGTGACCAATAACAAACAACAAGCCGATACCGGAACCAAAATGATTCATGTCGGCAGAAATACCAAAAGCACAATTATTTCAAAAGGAATCTCAATAGGCGAAAGTCAAAATACCTATCGAGGGCTGGTAGATATCAAGAAGAAAGCCGACAATTCTCGCAACTATTCACAGTGTGATTCATTGCTTATCGGAGATAGATGCGGTGCACATACATTTCCGTATATCGATAATGCAAGCCCCTCGGCAATCATTGAGCATGAGGCCACTACCTCCAAAATAGCCGAGGAACAAATATTTTATTGCAAACAAAGAGGTTTGGATGAAGAAAATGCGGTAAGCCTAATTGTTAACGGGTTTGCAAAAGATGTACTTAAGCGACTCCCGATGGAGTTTGCCACAGAAGCTCAAAAATTATTGGCTCTGACGCTTGAAGGAAGTGTCGGATAATAAACAGATCGAAATTTTGTATTGATGAAAAATATACAAGTTTTACTTTTCGTATTAACCGTTTTCCAGTCGGCAAGCGCTCAAAAGTTGTTGGTTCCGGATAACTATCTCGGTGTAAAAGCCGGAGGCGGTGTTTCTGTATTCAATATTGATGTTAATACCGATTATTCATTTTATTATCTTGAAAATATTGAAGCCGGAATTGTTTTCAGAACATTTGAATCAAGAATAGCTGCTCTTCAACTGGAAGTAAATTATACCGAAAAGGGGGGATTAAATTTTTATTCAAAATCGTATTTTGATACGGATACAGCCGGAATGCCAACTAATGAATATTTCTCTCTGAAGTCAAGGGGAATTGAATTTTCGGCTTTGACACACTTAGCCTTCGGAAAGGGTAAAAGCAAAGCCACAATTAATTTCGGACCCTATGGCTATAAAGCTTTTTCTTCTGAGATAAAAGCCGTTGAGCAAGGCGAATTGTCCAGAGAACTGTATCCGGACAATAATTTTGATTTTGGGCTTAAAGTTGGTGCAGGCTACTCTTTTTATATGAAGAAAGGGGTGGTTGGTATTTCTCTTTTGTATGGTCACGGCCTGATTAATATTTATAAAAAAGACAGAATCAATAACGCTTTATTGAATCAAAATCAGGTAGTTATGTTGAATATCCTTTACTTAATGAAATTATAAAAAAATAAGAACTATGTTATCAATAAAAAACCTTCAAGCAGAAATTGACGGAAAAAAAATATTAACCGGATTGAATTTAGAAGTGAAAGCCGGAGAGGTGCATGCGATTATGGGACCGAACGGATCCGGTAAAAGTACACTGGCCTCGGTACTAGCCGGCAGAGATATTTTTAAAGTTACCGCCGGGAGTGTTAATTATCAAGGCAAAGATTTACTTGAAATGGCTCCCGAAGAGCGATCTCGAGAAGGAGTGTTTTTGGCTTTTCAGTATCCTGTAGAAATTGGAGGTGTGAGCCTTACAAATTTTATGAGAGCAGCCGTTGATGAGCACAGAAAACACCGCGGGTTATTTCCCTTGTCTCCTTCCGATTTTCTTAAAATGATGAGAGAGAAGAAAAATTTGGTACAACTGGAAGCCAAACTCCAAGGAAGAGCAGTAAACGAAGGGTTTTCAGGCGGAGAAAAAAAGAAAAATGAAGTTTTTCAAATGGCCATGTTAGAGCCGGTTTTATCCATTTTGGACGAAACAGACTCCGGCTTGGATATTGATGCCCTGAAAGTTGTAGCCAACGGTGTTAACAAACTAAGAACAAAAGACAATGCCTCCATTGTAATTACACACTATCAGCGATTGTTGGATTTTATTGTTCCTGATTTTGTACATGTGCTATACAATGGGCAAATCGTGCGTTCCGGAACCAAAGAACTGGCTTTGGAATTGGAAGGAAAAGGCTACGATTGGATTAAAGAAGAGGTAAGTAGAAAGGCTCAATTTCAGCTTTAATTAAACTTTGTGTCCGGTCTAAAAAATATGTTATATTTTACATTTAACTTAAAACTTTTATTTTTAGCACTTTAACTTTATAACTTTTTAAACTGAACTCAACTTTGTAAATAAGCACCCATGAAAAATTATTTGTATATTTATTTAATTGTAAATGGCTGATTATATTAACATTACACTGGTGCAAAAGCAACATAAAATAGCCCTTAGGGCTTATAAACAATTTTGAGTCAGAGGGTTGGTCCTTGCGATTAACATTGAATGAATAATATTATGACAACAAAAGAACATACCTTTAATAAAAAATACATAAAAAGCATTTTTGGAGCGAATACATCACTTGGCGACAAGGAAGCTAAAGAGACAGCACTGAAAGCGGTTGAACAACTCCGGCTTCCGAATAGGAAAACATCCGGTTGGGAAAAGACAGATTTAACCGAATTGTTGGACCGAAAATATACCAAGGCGGAATTTAAGTTGGTAAAAGACGAATACATCCGGCATTTTTCATTGTACGGAATCGATTCGGACTTGTTAATATTCAATAACGGCTTTTTTGATGAAAAAAGTTCAATGATAAAATCGGCTGAAAACATTTACGTTGGTTCCGTTAAACGAGCTATGATGGATATGCCGAAAGTTGTAAAAAAATATTTCAATACGGTACCAAGCAAAAATGAAAACCTGTTTAATGCCTTAAACTCAGCTTATGCAGAGGACGGGTTCTTGATTTACGTTCCCGACGATACAACTGTAGAAAGACCGGTTCATATCATGAATTTTATTGATGCTCCCAACGGTAAACCCGCAATTCAAACCGGCAATTTAATCGTTCTCGGAAAGAATACATCTATAGATGTCATCAATTCCTATCATACCATTGAGGCCGATAATTCGTTTACCAATGTTTTAACGGAAGTAATTCTGGAAGAGAATGCCGCATTGAATTATCATATTTTTCAGGGCGAAGGAAGCCGAGCCGGGCAGTATAATAAAACCATTGTTAAACAAGAAAAATCATCGGCATTCAAAGCCCACACAACGACAATGTGCGGTTTGACAGTTAAAAATGAAATACAAGTCGATCTTACGGCAGAAGATTGCTACGCCGAAGCCGACGGTATATACATGCCCGACCACAGAGAAGTTATGGATAATTCGGTATTATTCAATCATAATAAACCCAACGGTAAAAGTTCTCAGATGTATCGCGGAATCATCGACGATTATTCCCGGGCAATATTTACCGGAAAAATCTATGTCGCCCAAGATGCACAACATACCGATGCCGAGCAATCGAACAGAAATATATTAGTGAGCGATGACGCCCGAGCCTACAGTCGTCCGCAATTAGAAATATATGCCGACGATGTCGCCTGTGCTCACGGTTATACAGTGGGGCAAATAGATAAAGAGTCCATGTTTTACCTTCGGTCGCGCGGTATTTCTAAACGCAATGCTCAACGATTACTTCTTGTGGCATTTATATCAGAGGTGTTAGCGAAAGTAACGGTAGAACCATACAGACAATATATAAACTACCTTGTAAATCAGAGACTGCGAGGCGAAGATATGGAAACTCTTTGTCAGGTGAAAATTTGCCCGAGCTGTCGCGATTAGTCTGAATTATACACTGAATTTTGAAAAAAGGTATGAAGACCATATATATTCACGGGTTGGACAGCAGTCCGAGACCCGATAAAATAAAAATATTAGAATCGCTGGGCCTTGAGGTTGAAGCGTTGCACATTGATTATCGCAAAAATCCGGATGCATACGCCGTGCTTGAGCAATATATGCAAAATTCCGATATAGAGTTCATTGTAGGGAGTTCATTAGGCGGCCGGTTGGGTTTTTATCTATCTGCTCGGTTTCAAATTCCGGCTTTGTTATTCAATCCGGCATTGCATAGCTTAAGTCTTGATATGGAAACCCCCGCAATTCCTGAAAAGATAAATGAAGAACAATTTTTTGTGTTGGGCGAAAATGATCAAACCATAAACCCCAAGCAAACCAAAGATTTCATTCGAAAGAATAAATTAAAGAAGAATATTCGACTAATAACTTGTCATTGGCTGGCTCATCAAATAGATTTAAGAACTTTTGAAGAGATGAGTCGCTGGGCTGTAGAATCTTTAACAGCAAAAAAACAGAATCCGTAACAGAGAAATAAAATACAGAAACAACCGATATGGCTATTGATATTGAACAAATACGTAAAGATTTTCCGATTTTGGCTCAGGAAGTAAACAACAAACCCTTGGTTTACCTTGATAATGGTGCAACGACACAAAAACCGCTTCAGGTTATTAAGGACGTGGAAGAATTTTACCGTTTGTATAATTCCAATATACATCGAGGAGTACATCACCTGAGCAATTTGTCCACCCAAAAATATGAAGCTGCACGAGAAACAATAAAGACCTATATTAATGCCGAAAAAAATGAAGAAATAATATTCACTTCAGGAACAACGGATGCCATTAATTTAGTCGCCTTTTCTTTTGGAGAGAAATTTGTTCATCAAGGAGATACTATTTTAGTTGCAGAGACCGAACATCATTCAAATATTGTACCGTGGCAAATGCTGTGCCAAAGAAAAAATGCAATCCTTAAAGTGATACCGGTACTTGATTCCGGCGAATTGGATTGGCCGGGATTCAAGGAGTTATTGTCACAGCACCCCAAATTGGTTGCTGTTTCTCACGTTTCGAATGCTTTCGGAACCATATTTCCTTTGAAAAAAATAATTGAAGCTTCCCGTTTGGCCGGAGCAAAAGTACTGGTCGACGGAGCACAAGGTATTCAACATATCCCGGTTGATGTCCGTATATTAGATGTTGATTTTTACGCATTTTCGGGGCATAAAATTTATGCCGAAACCGGTATCGGGGTGCTTTACGCAAAAAAAGAATTGCTGGATGAAATGCCCCCTTATCGAGGCGGAGGGGACATGATAAAGCAGGTGAGCTTCAAGAAAACGACTTATGCCGATTTACCGTTTAAATTTGAAGCCGGAACGGCCAATTATGTGGGTGCCGTAAGTATTGCTTCGGCCATAAAATACATTCAATCTGTCGGGATTCAGGAAATTAAAAAGCATGAAGATGATTTAATGGCTTATGCCGAATCAAAATTAAAACAGATTGATGGATTAAAAATATACGGAACAGCCCCTAAAAAAACAGCCTCCTTGTCGTTTCTCATTAAGGGGATACACCCTTTGGATGCCGGAATGGTTTTGGATAAAATGGGCATTGCCCTGAGAACCGGAACGCATTGTGCCGAACCGGGGATGCAACGTTTCGGAATTGACGGAACCATAAGAGCCAGCTTTGCCGTTTATAATACAAAGGAGGATATAGATCGCCTCTATGACGGCTTATTAAAAGTTAAACAGATGTTCTCATGACAAATACATTTTTTTTCGATTTGCTTGGAAGCTATAGTTCATACAAAGATGAAAATTTTTCCGATCGAAGAATAAAACACAACGAGGTATTGAAAAGCTTAAAATCGCTGAAAGAACATGCCGTGTTTCATACTTCAGAGATAGGCGTATCAGTAGAGAACCGGAGTATAAATATGGTAACTTGCGGAACCGGAGATTATAAAATTCTTCTGTGGTCTCAAATGCACGGCAATGAATCCACCGGAACCCAAGTGATATTTGATATCTTCAAATTTCTTTCCCAAAAACAAGCCTTTCAAAAGGAAATAGGCAAGATTTTATCGGCTTGCAAGCTGTATTTTATCCCCCTTTTGAATCCGGACGGTGCCGAACGCTTTACTCGTGAAAATGCCTTCGGTGTAGATATAAACAGGGATGCGGTGGCCATGCAAACCCCCGAAGCTAAAATCTTGATGAATGCCGTTGATGCCATTCAACCGGAATTTGTATTTAATTTGCACGATCAAGTGCCGTACTATGGTGTGAAAGAGACGAAAAAAACGGCGGTATTTTCATTCTTGTCTCCGGCTTATAACCAAGCCCAAGAAATAAATCAAAGACGGCGAGAGGGCATGTCATGGATTTCATCCGTAACAAAAATACTTGAAGAAATAATACCCGGGCAGGTTGGCAAATATTCAGATCTATACATGAATACCGCCTTCGGAGATAACGTACAAAAACGAGATTTGAGTGCGGTTTTGATTGAGTCCGGTTGGACAAATGAAGATCCTGAAAAGCAAGAAGTAAGAAAACTTCATTTTGCCTTCATGGGATACGGCTTATTGGGCTTGGCAGAGCAAAACTATGGGAATGACAGCATAGCCTATGAGCAATTAAGTTATTTATCCAAAGACTTTTATTTCGACATTCTCTTTAAGAATGTAACATTGGAAAATGACCACACCAACTGTTTGGTTGACATCGGAATACGCCGGCAATTCTTAAAAAAATCAGATAAATTTGTAGTAGATTCTATCGGCGACTTGTCCAATTACTCCGGTTATACCGTTGTGGATGTTGCCGGCAGAAAATATTCGAAAAAATTGTCTCTTGGAGGAGAGGCTGACCGGTTAATTGGGCATTTGATTCATTAAATAAAGCAGAGACACCGGATATGCCCCTGCCGGTATTTGTTATTTCGACTACTTTACTCGGCAATAATTATTTCGGAAGTTAATTCCATAGTTTGCTTATATACGTGAGTAACACCACAGTATCTGTCTTCTGACAGAGAAACTGCCTTCTCAAGTTTCTTCATCGGCAATTCTTCACCTTCTTTTGCTTTAAATGTGTAGGTCGTATGCATTTTATCGTAATGTTTAGGATGTTCGTCCGTCATATGTCCTTCGACATTCACTTGAAAGTCTTCAATATTTTCAGTAACACGCATTTTTTTTAATATTGAAATAACATCCATTGCGGCACAACCGCCCAAAGAGGCAAGCATAAACGGCTTTGGTTGAGGCCCTTTATCTTTTCCGCCGACTCTTTCTTCGGCATCAATAGTTAATTTGTGATTATTTACAGTCCATTCAAAGGCCATGCCTTCTTTCCATTTTGTAATTATTTTTTCAGCCATTATTTAAGATTTATGATTAATAATGACCGCAAAATTATCTTAATATTGTATATTGCAAAAATATATGTAACTTTTTAAATAAATAGAGGCATGAATTCTCAAAAAGAGGAGATGCGGTGTGAATTTTGCTTTACACAAAATAAACACTTCCGTACATTAACTCAAGATCAGTTAGATGTAATGTCGTATGTAAAAATCTGTCAATCCTATAAAAAAGGCGATATTATTTTTCGAGAAGGTAATCGTCCGGGCGGAGTCTTTTGTATGAGTAGCGGCATTGTTAAGCACTATAAAGCCGGAGTTGACGGAAAAGAGCAAATTCTAAGCTTTTCAAGAAAAGGAGATTTGTTCGGATTTCGTTCCGTTTTGAGTGACGAACCCGCTTGTACAACAACTCAGGCTATAGAGGATGTTATATTGTGTTTGGTTCCGTCCAAAAATTTCATAAAAATGATAACAGAAAACGCTGATTTTTCCATGAAAATTATGCAGTTATCTTGTAAAGAGTTAGGGCATGCTAATCAGTACATTTTAGATATAGCTCAAAAGAATGTCAGAGAGCGATTGGCTGAAGTTCTTTTGTTGTTGCATAAAGATTTCGGAACCGACAATAATGGTGTTTTGCAAATATTCCTGACTCGAGAAGAACTTGCCGGAATGGTTGGTACGGCTACGGAGTCTGTCATACGATTATTGTCGGAGTTTAATAAAGAGAAAACGATCGAATTGAATCGACGAAACATCAAAATATTAAATTTTGACAGATTAAAAAAAATTAGTGACATAATATAAACTTTTTCAACATGTTAAAAGCGTATATTAAAGACAAAGAGTACCGGCTTGCAGTAAACTCTGATTTTTCCGGAGGAACTTTGAATGAGCAAAAGTTTAGTCTGAAAATTAACAGAGAAAGCGGCGACTTAATATGTGCAATCAAAGATTTTGCTTCTTATTGCGTAACTGTAATTGACAAAAATGTTAAGGAAAAAAAAGTAACGCTTGATATTGACGGGGATATTTATGAAGTAAAACTT
This sequence comes from Bacteroidota bacterium, assembly GCA_034659855.1. GTDB lineage: Bacteria > Bacteroidota > Bacteroidia > Bacteroidales > JAADGE01 > JAYEIA01. The sequence goes on along the minus strand of JAYEIA010000310.1, from coordinate 7,559 downwards.
GAGAATGAACTGGATATACTTTTAAAGAAAATGGGAATTTCCTCCAATGAAATAACTCAAGAGAAATATCTTAAATCGCCTATGCCGGGTTTAGTCTTGGAAATTATGGCAAAAGAAGGAGATACTGTCGAAGAGGGGGAGGATTTACTGATTTTAGAAGCCATGAAAATGGAAAACAGCATTAAAAGTCCCCAAAGCGGAATTATTAAGCAAATAAATATTAAAGCAGGCGATTCCGTAGAGAAAAATAAAGAGATGATTGAATTTGAGTAAGGTTATGATAAAAAATCAACTGATTTACTTCATTATAATTTCACTTCTTCTGCAAAGTTATAGTGCTGTTTCACAGTCAGATATTAGGTCTGTAGATCAATTTTTAATAAAAGACGGGCTTTCTCAAAATTTTGTAAACACCTTGATGCAGGGTAAACTCGGTTATATTTGGATAGGGACCCAAGATGGTTTGAACCGATATGACGGGTATCAGTTTAAGGAGTATCGTAAAAAATTAGGAAATCGTAACAGCCTTATTGCTAATACGATAAAGTATATTTGCAAAGACGGAGATTCTGCACTATGGATTGCGACAACCGGAGGTCTTTCACGCTATTCTTATGCTTCGGAGCAGTTTAACAATTTTACGCATAATCCGAAAGATGCTTACTCTTTGCATACAAACAGTATAAATTATTTGATGCAGGATTCTTCCGGAATTCTGTGGATAAAATCAAAGGAAGGACTTGACAGCTACGACCCCCGGAGTAATGAGTTCATATATTATCGCCATCCGTTTGATGAATTCAGTTACACCAGTGATTATAACAATTTTACCATAGTTCAAGAATCTGACCAAACGCTTTGGACCGGAACCAAAGACGGCTTAGCAAAGTTTGATAAGGAGTCTAAACAGTTTTCTTTATATTATCCGACAGGCAACAGGGGAGACAGAGGAAATGAAGTATTTTTCGTATTTATTGATAAAGATAAATTCTTCGTTGGAACAAAAGAGGGTATATATTTATTTAATTCAAAAACCAATAAATTTTCAAAAACCTTTCACCAATTAAGTCAACATACGGTTACGGTAATATATCGTGACCAACGCGGGCTTTTATGGGTCGGAACCCAAAATGGTCTTTATTATTTTACCGAGAACGATAAATTAACAGCTTTTGAGGGGCGGGAATCATACAGTTCTATTCGAGGAGTACAGGTATTATCAATCATGGAAGACAATACCGGCTTGTTGTGGGTGAGTACCGATAATGGTCTTTTTAAAATTGATTTATCGAGTTCTGTTTTTCAATTATACAGAGGAACCGGTCAAAAATCTCCCGGTTTTTCATCCAATCAAATTTTTTCTATCTATGCCAAAAATGAAACGTCAATTTTATTGGGGACAAGAAAATTCGGATTAAATATATACAACCGAAAAACAGGAAAAAACAAAATACTTACAAAAAGTAACTCCGGCTTGTCAGATAATAATATTCACAGTATATCTGAGGATAGAAACGGTAATATATTATTGGGTACTGAAAACGGTATTTATATTTTTGATAAAAAAACTTATGCCGTAGAAGATTTTGAGCGTTTAATTCCGGTAAACTTTGGAACGATGTTGCATAATAACAGAATTACTGATATTGTGCATGATACTTTAAACAGATATTGGATAGCGACATTTAATGGTTTATTTCTTATAGATAATAATAATATTTTTGTCTTTTCGGAAGATAAATCAGACCGTTTTATTCCCGGAGATGAAGTATTCAATATTCTTGAAACTGAGACCGGAGAAATTTGGATAGCGACTCAAAAAGGAGTCGGTCGGTATGTTCCTTCCGATATGACTTTTAAGCCTTACGATACAAAAAGCGGATTAAGCCACAGGGCAGCATTAGTTCTTCATGAATCTGAATCCGGAGATCTTTGGATTGGCACAAAGTTCGGATTAAACAAATATATTCCGGAAACGGACAGTTTTAAGTTCTTTACGGCTGAAACGCACGGCTTTTCCAGTGATTTTATATACAGTATCCGGGAAGATAAAGAGCAGAACCTATGGCTGAGTACAAACAAAGGAATTGTAAAATTCAATACGAAAACCAAAGCCGTTGAAAATTTCTTTGTCGATGACGGACTTCAATCGTATGAATTTAATATCGGTGCATCCTATAAAGTTCAAAGAACGGGAGAAATATTTTTCGGCGGGATGAACGGCGTCAATTCATTTTTTCCGGACTCTACAAAAACAAACACATATGCTCCTCAAGTACTGTTTACTGAGATTGAAATATTTGGAAGCAAAGGCGTAAAGAGAAAGAGTATTTCCGGATTAAAAGAAATTGAATTGGCTTACGATCAAAGAACCTTTACGTTGTATTTTACAATGCCGGAGTACACCCATCCATCCAAAAACTCTTACAGATGCAAAATTGAGGGGTTTAATAATTGGCAAGATATCGGAACTAAAAATTTCTACAGTGTAACTCAAATCCCGGCCGGAAATTACAGCATTTTGGTTAAAGGATTTAACAGTGATAATGTTGAAACTGATATAATTTCCAAATTAGAAATAAATATTCTTGTTCCATGGTGGAAAACCGGATTGGCTACAGTGATGTACATCGTTCTGATAGTTGTCATAGTAGCCGGTTCTATAATTCTTTACAACAGAAAATTACGAAAAGAAAACAAAGTTCTTATTCGGAATCAAAAAACAGCCAAAAGAATTGAGCATCAGAAAGAAATGCTGACTCTCAGAAACAAGAATATTTCCGATAGTATTCATTATGCCCGTCGGATAATACAGGCCATGATGCCCTCTCCGAAATTTATTAAACGGCTTCTGCCCGAAGCGTTCATTTTGTTTATGCCGAAAGACATCGTAAGCGGAGATTTTTATTGGATGGACAAAAAGGATGATATCGTTTTTGTTGCAGCCGTTGATTGTACAGGACATGGAGTACCGGGCGCATTCATGTCTATTGTGGGGTTAAATTTATTGAGAGATATTCTGTCTTTAGGCATTGAAAACCCGGCCGAAATCCTAAATAGATTAAGTCGGAATGTTGCCGATATTTTTGAAAAAGATGATGATGAGGCGATGACAGTCAAAGACGGAATGGATCTGACAATTTGTGCTATTGACCGAAAAAATAAACAACTACAGTTTGCCGGAGCCAAAAATTCTCTGTACCTCATGCGAAACAACGGATTAATGGAATATAAAGGAGATCGCGTGTCGGTGGGGCCCGGCGAAGGATCAAAATATAATTTCACCAACAAAGTCATACCCTTGGAAGAAAATGATTTTATTTATATGTTTTCAGACGGTTATGTTGATCAGTTTGGTGGCCCGAAGAATAAAAAGTTTAAGTACCGCCGTTTCAGAAGTGTTCTGTTAAATATTTATTCTCATAATGTTATATCGCAGGAGAAAGAACTTAAAAATACTATCCTCCGATGGAAAAGCGGTACAGAGCAAGTGGATGATATTATGATTATCGGAATAAAGCCGTTAACACAGCAAAACAGCTGAATTTATTTCGCCTCAATTATTAGTTTTCTTCTGATATACAATAGTTTGATTCAAACGCATCGAGTCAAAATTTTTCAAATAAGGTTTAAATCATATCACGATGAACTATCCAAAAAAAATCTGTCAAAACGCGGGGGTAGTCATCTCCTTACTTCTTATTTTATACATTCAAACCGGATGTGCGCAGTCTGTTCAGCAAAGTCAATCATTTCAGTATCAGACGTTCTTATCTCAGCCTGAGCTGAAGCATGCCGCGGCAGGGCTCATAATTATGGATGCCGATACTAAGCAAACTATTGCCTCTTATAATTCGGAGAAATCATTAAGTCCGGCTTCAGTACAGAAACTGGTTACTACAGCTTATGCTCTTGAAAAGCTGGGCAGCTCCTATCGTTTTCAAACCAAAATTTATTATTCAGGAAGTATTGATACGATCACTCAAATTCTGAATGGCAACATTTATGTTAAAGCCGGGGGAGACCCAAGCTTAGGGTCAAAGTATTTTCATAAAAACCGTGCCGTTGAGGAAGATATTACTCAGGCCGTTCGGGAGTTAGGAATAAAAAAAGTAAACGGAAACATTATTGTTGATGATAATATTTACGACACGCAAAGAGCAGCATCATCTTGGGCTTGGCAAGATATTGCCAATTATTATGCTTCGGGAGCGTCCGGGTTTACCTACAAAGACAATTTGTATGCTTTATACTTTGATACGCGCGGTAAAGTCGGCTCTAAAACAAAGCTGATAAAACAAGTACCCAAAGTACCGGGTATGACTTTCATTAATGAGGTGGTTTCATACGCCGGACGATCCGACTTGTCGTATATTTACGGTTCGGAGTATTCCAATTTAAGATATGTGAGAGGAGAATTGCCGGCCGGGCGCAAGGCATACAAAATTAAAGGGGCTGTTCCGAATCCTCCGCTGTATTTTGCCCAAACCCTAAAACTTGCTTTGGAAAATAAAGCGATAAAAGTTAACGGACAGGCCTTGCATGAAAGAAATGTGGATTTTAAGAATGCTAAGGAGCTTTTGGTTATTCGCTCACCCCAGTTGTCGGCAATCATTACAAAGACGAACACACACAGCATAAACCTGTATGCAGAGCATTTGTTGAGGCAGCCCCTGACGGTAATACACAAGCAAGTGAGTGCAAAAGCCGCTGCCGATGATATGAAAGCGTATTGGACAGCACAAGCCGTTAACTGCGAGGGTGTTGAGTATGCCGATGGATGCGGCTTAGCAATCTTAGGAAAGTTAACGCCTGTTCATTTAGCGGAGTTGCTGTACTTCATGCGTAACAGCTCTTCTGTTTCTGATGCGTTTTACCGATCATTGCCCGTTGCGGGAAAATCCGGGACCTTAAAATATTTTCTCGACAATACTTCGGCGGCTGACAAGTTTCGCTTAAAAAGCGGATCGTTCACCGGGGTTCGTTCGTATGCCGGATACGGTACCACTCAATCCGGGCGACACATTATTGCTGTAGTTATGGTAAACAATTATACCGGCAAGTCGTCGGCCATGAAAAATCAGATGGAAAAATTATTTTTGTCTATTTATACGGATGTAAAATAAAACGCAGAATATAATTTGATGACATTCTGTGCGTTGTGGGCAATTAGCCCAATTTGTCGTAACACATGAAAAAATGTTAATAACTTTTGGTATCTTAAAGAGAATTTTTTTGATGTTTGAGTTCAGTTTATAAAGTTAAAGTACTAAAAATAAGAGTTTTAAGTTAATTGTAAAATAATTTATAAAACTCTGATAATTAAGCATATAACTTGTTTTGCTAAAATAGAACATATTTTTTAGACCGAACTCAATTTTTTTTCAATAAATCGCAGAGCGATGACCATTATGAGGACACCGATGGCAATCGGTGTAAACAAACGGTTTTATCGTTTTTTAAATTCTGTAGAAATGACCGTTCCAAATGTTCATACCTACGGGATTTTATTTTTTTTTTCGTTTACAAAACCCTCGAATTCTGCTATCGCTACATACGGTGCTACATAATGTTTATGCCTGTGGCATTTATAAAAAAATCATTATATTTGACAAACCTCTTGACTGCAAACCACAAAATCCGTATATTTGTATTAATTAGTTTAATTCTTAACTCAAATATTATGACAGCACAAGACATAATAAGACAAACAGAAAAGTTAAGTCCTGACGAACAAAAAAGTCTGATTAGTTTCTTGGTTTTGAAATATATAAATCCAAATGAAAAACAGAATTTGATGCAATTGTTTCATTATCAGAATGATTTTGAAGAAGTTAAAAATAAAACTGAAAAACAAACAAATTCAGGAATTACAAATTTATTAAAATATTCCGGTATTTTAGAAGGGATAAATACTTCTGATATATCTGAAGAAGAGCTTTATTTACAAGGAGATTAATGATGAAAAAATATTTTGTTGATAGCAATATTATAATCGAAAGTTGCAAAAGAAATCTTACAGCAATTGATATTTTGAGTAAATATGAAAAAGATAGTTTTACTTATATCAATCCGATTGTTGTTAGTGAGGTTTCTTATATTTTAAAGAAGAAATTAAAGTACTCAATAAAGCAGATAGAACCGATTTTAAACGAATTTAGTATATTACCGGTAGACAAACAAGTTGTTACAATAGCTTACGATTATATGCACAAATACAATATGAAACCCAACGATGCAATGATTGCAGCCACTTGCAAATATCACGAAATACCAAACATACTAACAATGGATAACGATTTTGAACAAGTTTGTACTAACGAGAATATCACACTATTAAATTAACAAAAAAACATCAAAAAAAGCCTTTTTACTTGACTGCAAACCACAAAACCGGTATATTTGTATTAATTAGTTTAATTCTTAACTCAAATATTATGACAGCACAAGACATAATAAGACAAACAGAAAAGTTAAGTCCTGACGAACAAAAAAGTCTGATTAGTTTCTTGGTTTTGAAATATATAAATCCAAATGAAAAACAGAATTTGATGCAATTGTTTCATTATCAGAACGATTTTGAGAAAATAGAGACTAAAGACACTTCTAATAGAGATAATTTGAAAAAAGCATTAGAAGAATTTAGAGGGAAAGGTAAAAATTTCTCAAATGGTGAAGATGCACAAATTTATATCAATAAATTACGAGAAGATGACAGAGGGTTTTAATAAAGTATTTATAGATACCGCACCATTAGTTTATATTGTAGAAAATATAAATGATTTTGCTGACCCGGCTGAAAATAAAATAATCCAACTTTCAACTAATTCTATATTTATAACAAGTGTTATTACTTATACTGAATTTTGTATAATACCTGAAAGAACAAACAATCAACAATTAATAAAAGAGTTTGGAGAATTACTTACAATATTAAATTGTGATATTAAAAATATTGATATTACAATAGCGAAGGCTACATCAAAGCTCAGAGCAAAATACCAATCACTTAGAACACCCGATGCTTTACAGCTTGCAACAGCAATCCACCATAATTGCAATAAGTTTTTAACAAACGATAAAAAACTCAAGCAAGTAAGTGAAATTGAAGTTGTTTTGATTACAGATTAATTAAAAAATATCAACAAAAGCCTTTTTGTGATGTTTTTTTGCGTATTGATAAATATTCAATTCTTTACAAAGCAAGTCGCAAGCGAGTTAAAGTGTTGATTATTAAGTGCTTAGTTTGAAATTCGCAATTTAACGAAGTGTTTAAATATTAATAGTCTGTTAACCGAATGAAATGAGATAGTCTCTTGAAAATAAAACGAGAAAGAAATAATTATCAAAAGAATAATTTAATCTATAATGGGTTTTAATTTTATGCAATATTTATTAAGCAACAAAGAAGAATTAGAAACACTAAGCCTACTACAGCGGTTTGATGTCAGTCCTTTTTTTGCTTTCTGATCTGCCTGCGACTACACAAAAAACAAAAAAACCGCCGTAAGGCACATTTTCGGTAAATAGGAATACTCTCTAAAAATTATCTCCAGAGC
>JAYEIA010000309.1:0-5505 GCA_034659855.1 Bacteroidota bacterium | reverse complement strand
GTTTTTATACTTCGCTTAACAGGGCTTGCTCTGTGTTTTCTGTAACCGGCTTCGGGGCTTGTTTTACAAACCTAACTCCGAAACCGGCTTCGAGGCTTGTTTTGCAAACAACATGCTCAGCCTCCGGAAATGTTACCGGCAGCGTATTCGGAGACTTAGCATGTTGTTTGCAAAATAACTTGTATGTAGAAATTAGTCTAAAAAACAGTCCCGGCAATTTTTCTGATGTTATCGGATTGGCCCAAAGTATAATAATGCAGAGCCGGAACACCGAAAGATTTCAATTCCTTGGATTGTTTTACAGCCCACTCAACGCCGGCCTGTCGAGCCTGTGCGTCAGTTTTGCAACGGTCAATTTCATCCACCAACTCTTGCGGTATATCAATATAAAAGGTTTGAGGCAACACACGCATATCTCGTTTTCGGTTTATGGGTTTAATGCCGGGAACAATCGGAACCGTAATACCCGCCGCTCTGCAAAGTTCCACAAATTCAAAATACTTTTGATTATCAAAGAACATTTGTGTTACAATATAATCGGCACCGGCATCCACTTTCATTTTCAAATGGTTGATGTCGGATTTCATATTGGGCGATTCGAAATGCTTTTCGGGATAACCGGCAACTCCTACCGAAAAATTGGTCGAAAAATCGCCGGTATATTTATCATCTAAATATTTTCCGTTATTCATAGCCATAATTTGCTTGACCAATTCGTTGGTATGCCGATGCCCGCCCTCCACCGGTTTAAAAATGTGCTTGCCTTTGGGAGGGTCTCCTCTGAGAGCCAAAAGGTTATTGATTTTAAGAAAACTCAAATCAATTAATGCTTCTTCTGTTTCTTCCGCAGAAAAACCGCCGCAAATAATATGCGGAATGACCGTAATGCCGTATTTATTCTGTAAAGCAGCTGATATAGCAGCCGTTCCGGGACGTTTTCTGATTTTTCGTTTTTCCAATACCCCTGCCGTATTTTTTCTGAAAACAACTTCTTCCTGATGATAGGTAATATTGATATATGCCGGATTAAATTCTACTAAAGGATCAATGGCTGCGTACAGCTCATCAATATGATGCCCCTTCAGAGGCGGCAACAGTTCAAAAGTAAATAAGGGTGATTTTGTGTTTTTTAATTTTTCTGCTATGGTCATTTTATTGGTTTTGGAATGGTTTGTAATTGAGTGTACTACGAAAGGTCTTTTTTGACAGGATTGACAAGATTTACATGTTTTTGTTAAATCATAAAGTCCTTTTTATTAACACAATACTATTTTTGTATTTACAGAATTTTTCAAAAATTGTATTTTCGGAGTGGACTCATAATTAATAATTTGGCTTAAATTAAATTTTCGTTCAACATTTTTTCCGCTTCTGCTTTTGAAATTCCTTTTCGTAAAGCATAATCGGTCAATTGAGTATCATCAATTTTTCCCACCTTAAAATATTTCGCCTGCACATTATTAAAAAACCAACCACTGACTGATGCAGCCGGTTGCATGGCAAAATTTTCGGTTAAACTTATGCCGGTATATTTTTCTGCATTCAGTAAATTAAAAATATCTTTCTTGTCGGCATGTACCGGACAAGCCGGATATCCGGCGGCAGGCCTGATTCCTTGAAAATCTGAGGCTCCGCCGAAATCCAAACTTTCTTTACTTACTCTTTCATGTAAATATTCTGCAAAAGCCTCGGCCAATCGGTCGGCCAACACGCGTAACATCAATGCACTGTAATCGTCGTTTTCATCTTTAAATTTCTGCTCCGACTGTTCTGAATTTATTCCGGCTGTTACAGCAAAAAAACCTAAATAATCGGTTCTTCCCGAAGATTTCGGTGCAATAAAATCTGATAAACATAAATTAAATTGTCCTTTTTTCTTGGCTTGCTGATTTCTGAGGAAACTAAACGACTTTAATTTATCTGCTTTAAAATCGGGAGAATACACTTCCACATCTTGTCCGTCGGAATTTGCCGGAAAAAATCCGAATACGCCTTGGGCACTTAAAAGTTTTTTCTCAATAATCAAATCCAGCATATCCTGTGCATCGTCGTACAAGGTTTTGGCTTGCTCCCCTTTTTCGGGATGATTAAAAATATCCGGATATTTACCGGTTAACTTCCAGCTGTGGAAAAAGAAAGTCCAATCGATATATTTTCTCAAAAGAGACAAATCCATTGCCGGAATTTGCTGAATACCCATTTTATACGGTTTGGGTATTACTTCATTTTTCCAGTCGGTTTCGGGAGTATTCAATGCGGCTTTGTCCAAAGCTACATATTCAGTCTTCTTCTCTCTCTTCAAATATTTCTCCTTAATCTGTGCATATTCCTCAATCATCGATTGCTTGAAAGCGGCTTGCTTGTCTTTACTCAACAGATTGCTTACTACGCCGGTACTTTTTGAAGCATCCTTAACCTGAATAACCGCATGAGAATAATTATCCATGATTTTGACCGCCGTATGGAGTTTTGATGTTGTTGCCCCGCCAATAAGCAAAGGAATAGTCATTTGGCGTTTCTCCATATCCTTGGCCAAAGAAACCATTTCGGCCAATGAGGGAGTTATCAGCCCGCTCACTCCTATGATGTCCACATTATTTTTCAGGGCAGACTCAATAATTTCTTCATTACTCACCATTACGCCCAAATCAATGACCTCATAATTATTACACTCCAACACTAAACCCACAATATTTTTTCCTATATCATGAACATCTCCCTTTACTGTTGCCAAAAGGACTTTTCCTACGGCATTTCCTCCGGTCTTTTCATTTTCTTCTTTCACAAAAGGGTCTAAAACAGCGACCGCTTTTTTCATTACTCGGGCAGATTTTATGACTTGCGGCAAGAACATTTTTCCGCTTCCGAACAACTCCCCCACTTCATTCATACCGTCCATTAAAACGCCTTCGATAACTTTGAGCGCACTGCCGGCTTTTTTGTGAGATTCCAAAGCGTCTTCTTCAATATAATCAGTAATTCCTTTGAGCAGAGAGTATTTCAGACGCTCATATACATCTGTATCCTTTCTGTTAATTTGAGTCTTTTCTTCTTTCGGCTTATCTTTCATGGATTCGGCTACGGATAGGAGCTTTTCCGAAGCATCGTCGGATCGGTTAAGCACTAAATCTTCTACCGGTTTGAGTAATTCTTCCGGAATATCACTATAAACTTCCAAGTGGGCAGGATTTACGATGCCCATATCCATACCGGCATTTACGGCATGGTACAAAAAAACGGCGTGTATAGCTTTTCGAATTGTATTATTTCCTCTGAAAGCAAACGACAAGTTACTGATACCTCCGCTGATTTTAACATGCGGTAAATTTTCTTTTATCCACTTTACGGATTTTATAAAATCAACGGCATAATTATTATGCTCCTCCATTCCGGTACCTATGGCCAATACATTGGGGTCGTAGATAATATCTTGGGGCGGAAAATCGGCTTGTTGTGTTAATAAATCATAAGAGCGCTGACTGATTTCTTTTCTGCGTTCTAAATCCACGGCTTGTCCTTGTTCATCAAACAACATGACCATGGCAGCCGCCCCGAATCGACGAATATATTTTGCTTTGCGTATAAATTCTTCTTCGCCTTCCTTGAGAGATATAGAGTTTACAACCGCCTTACCTTGAGTCCATTGTAATCCAATTTTGACAACCTCCCAATCTGAAGAATCAATAAAAAACGGCACTTTGGCTACATTAGGCTCCGTGGCCAAATATTTGACAAAAGTTTCCATTTCGGCCTGTGAATCCAGCATCCCCTCGTCCATACAAATATCAATGGCCTGAGCTCCTCCGTCAACTTGATGAGCGGCAACAGATACGGCCTCTTCGTATTTTTTCTCTTTTATTAATCGGGCAAATTTTCTTGACCCCATGACGTTTGTTCGTTCGCCAATATTAACAAAATTAATCTCCTTTTTGATGACCAAAGGCTCTAATCCGCTGAGCCGAGTTTCAATAGGCAAACTTTTTCTTTTGCGCGGGAGAGTATTTTTAGCAACATCAGCGAAAGCTCTTATATGATCAGGAGTGGTCCCGCAACATCCTCCGAGAATATTTGCCACCGAAGATTTCAAAAAAGCTAACATCTGCTGTGCCATTTTCTCCGGAGTCTGTTCGTAATCTCCAAGCTGATTCGGAAAACCGGCATTGGGATATATGCTGACATAAGCATCTGTAAGTTCTGCCAATCGCTGAGCATGAGGTAACATATCTTCGGCACCGGTAGAACAGTTTAGTCCGACGGCCAAAGGTTTGGCATGAGCCACTGAAATTGCAAAGGCCTCCAAAGTTTGTCCGGAAAGTGTTCGCCCGGCAGAATCGACCAATGTTCCGGAAATAATCACCGGCAGCTCCCTCCCACTCTCCTCAATGTATTCTTGAAGGGCAAACAAAGCCGCTTTCGCATTAAGGGTATCAAATACTGTCTCGATATTTAATAAATCTACGCCGCCTTCACCCAGCCCCGTAATTTGCTCTTTATAAGCATTGGCCATGTCTTCAAAAGAAATATCGCGGTAAGCAGGATTATTAACATCCGGCGACATGGAGAGGGTTTTGTTGGTGGGCCCGACCGAACCGGAAACAAAACGCTTTTCTCCCGGATGATTTTTCATGTATTCATCTGCTGCTTTTCTTGCAAGTTGTGCCGACTCATAATTTAGTTCATATACAATATCCTGAAGATTATAATCGGCTTGTGAAATCTTGGTGGAACTAAATGTGTTTGTTTCAATAATATCGGCTCCGGCGTCGAGGTATCTTTGATGAATCTCCTGTATTACATCCGGACGAGTAATGCTCAATAAGTCATTATTTCCCAGCAATTGCCCGTCGATATTTTCGAATCGTTGACTTCTGAAATCTTTTTCGGTCAGTTTATATTCCTGTATCACGGTTCCCATGGCTCCGTCTAAAACCATGATACGCTTGTCCAATATATTTTTTAATTCTTTGAGACTGCTCATTTTGTTTTTATTATAGTTAAAAGCTGAACTACAAAAATAATGATAATCTTATGAATTAAATCAGACTATGAGACGTAATAATATATAAAAACTTTACAATCACTGTAACATCTTTAATAATCAACAAGTTACACATTTAAACTGTTTATTTTTATGTAATACTGTTTTGAGATCCTATAGAATTTGTCGCTATTTTTATACGAAGAACTAAAATTAACCGTATATTCGAAAATAACATGGTTATTTTTATTCTCATAGATTTTTTAACCGAGCAGAGAGGTTGTAGTACAATGGTTGTCAAGCATTCCCTTACCAGCCATATACGAAATAAAAAACAGGCGAGTAAATTGCATGACTGTGGGGCAAACTTTTAACTTAAATTATCAGAATTATGATTATACTATATATTTTAGGCGGAATTACAGCAATAATTATATTATTTGTATTATTCAAATTTATTCAATTCTACCTTGGAAAGAAAAGAGTTCACAAACAATTTTCAAATCGCTATAATAATAAAATTGAAG
>JAYEIA010000308.1:0-5543 GCA_034659855.1 Bacteroidota bacterium | reverse complement strand
TGCAATCGAAACAAGTCTCGTTTGCTAAATATCCCTCCGTAGAGACATAAAACGGCCAAAGCGACGGAGAGTAAAAATATAATCTGCGTGCAGAACCTTCGTAGGGCAGACAAAACGCTTGAGGGTAAGAAGAATCGTTCAAAAACAAGCGTTGTTCTTTTACGGAGGCTACTCTGAAATATCCCGGAATGACTTCGGTACTGTCATTTACGTTTCTGAGGTTTCCCTTAATTTGATAGGGTTGTTGGTCATAGAATGAGCCTTGATTATCATTAAGTTTTTTAAGTTCATTGTAAAAAATGTAAGTCTCTTTATCTATGGCATATTGCTTGAGCAAAAGACTGTATTTTATGTTAAACTTGGAAATATGATCATGGAAAAAACCCACAGTCAGTGAGCCGGTATTTATTTCCGGGTCGTTATGAATAATTGATATATTGCTTCCTTGCTCGGTTTTCCAGCAAGTTTTTAAAGAATCCGGGTCTGAAAACGGAATTTGATAGCCTTGGTAAACGTAATCTATTGAAAAGGCAACATCATACTCGTAAGTAGTAATGTTGCTCCACATGTAGTAGTTGTTTTTTTCTGCCGAGGGTTGAGTTTTTACATAGAATTGATACCCGTCAGTGGTTATTTGTGTATTGGGATTATAAATGGTTTCTCGCCGGGCATATAACGAATCAATAGCAGGGCCGGCAAGAATTTCTGAAAATCCGGACTGATATATGTTTCCGTTTGTGGTTTCAACGGTCAATTGATAGCTTCGTCCTATTTCTCCTTGCAGCAAGTCCGGGTCGGAAACGTATATTCCCGAATCGGATTCATTGAAATTAAAGACTTCACCAAACTCATCGGTAATAAAAACTGTCGCATCTGAAATTGGAATAACTTTGAGAGCTGCCATTGGGGCCAGCCTGGAAAGTTTAACAGTGTACGGTTCATATTTATCAGTTATCAACCCTTCAATTACAATTTTTGATTCATGATTAAAATTTTTGGGAGTAAAAGGAGTAATACATCCGGGAATTATTCCCAAAAGTATAAATAAACCAAGCCCTATTTTTTGAATTTGACGAGGTTTATTTTTAATGTTTATCTGCATAATTTCCTAATTTAAATTGGTATGAAATAGAAAAAATCGGTACGGCAAAAATTGACATTTTGTAACTTTGAGTTACCCCTTCTTCTGTCTTAAAAAATACAGAGTATGTATTATCCCTTCCGGTTAAGTTATATATCGAGACCAACCAGGTGCCGTGGGCAAATTTGTTAGATTTTAGATTGCCTTCAACTTTTACGGAAAGGTCAATCCTGAAATAGTCCGGAACACGATATTCATTTCTTTTGGAGTAATTTAATATTTGAATATTATTTAAATGATAAACCCCGGTAGGAAAAGTAACCGGCCGTCCGGTAGAATATACTATATTTGATGACAGACTAAGCCGCCGTCCAAATTTATAATTACCCACAAAATTTAAGGCATGCGGTTTGTCGTAATTTGCCGGGTAGGGTTCTCCGAAATTTATTTGATCATCCGAGTGATTATTGGCTGTGTACACCATAGCCTTAGAATAGGTATAGTTGATCCAACCGTTTAATTTACCCCTGGTCTTTTTCAGCATCAGCTCCACACCGTACGAATTCAAATCTCCTTCGAGCAGCTCTGTTTCGGGCGTTTGGCTAAACGCAATATTGGCTCCGTTTTTATAATCCTTATAATTGGTTATGTCTTTATAGTAGCCTTCAACGGAAAATTCATAGTTGTTTTCCGAAAAGTTAGTGTAGAATCCTACAGAATACTGTAGGCCGTGCATAGGGCTCAAGTACTTGTCCGAAAGCTTCCACTTACTTGTTGGTGAGGCTGCAATTGTATTCGACATCATAAAAATGTATTGATACATGTAATTCATACCCACTTTTACGGATGTATTGCCGTTAATCATATAATTGGCCGAGAAGCGTATATCCGGATGAAAATAACTTGTTATGATTTCTCGGGCAGCATAATCTTCATATCCGATTCGGTTTTTCGGGTTAATTGGTTTATTTTGCTCATATATACCAACATGTGCAGGTCCCAAATTTGCATAGTAATTGTATCTGAAACCGGCATGGAGTGTTAAATTATCTGTGGCTTTCCACTCTTCGCTGACAAATACTCCCGACAAAACACTTTGTTCTTTAAAGAGAGGAGTCTCTCGGGTGAGTGATTGTTCGCCGTATGCTCTGACAGTATCTTGGTCGAGCTGATATAAAATACTGTTTACACCAAATTGCAGCTTGTGTTTATCCGCAAGATGCAGGCTTATATTTGATTTAAATTCAGTATGGATAAGTTCAAAAGGAACAGCGTATCCGTATAGCGGCTCATGTGTATTTATTTCCGTGTAGCTGTATTTGCTTTGAGTCAGCCCGGTATTTAGTCGGTGCTTTTTATTTATTGTTTTTTCCCATTTAAGGGCATTGCCCAACGTATTGTAATTGTATGTATAATTTCCTGCTAAATTAGAGTTGTCAGAAGAATAATAGGACAGGAATTTAAACTTATCGGAGTTGTTGGGTTGTATGGTAATGTTTGCTATGGCATCCTTAAATTTTGCATTACTTTCATTCAAGAAATGATTATCAAACAGTTTAAAAATCCAATCCGAGTAGCTGGTACGCAATCCGGCCAGAATACTTACTTTGTCTTTTACAATCGGTGTCTCAATCAGGAAATTAGCTGAAACAGGACTAATTCCTCCGCCGGCAGAAAATTTTTGCATATCACCTTCTTGGGCTTGGATATCAAAAATGGAGGAAAGAGAAGCCGTAAATTCATCGGGAATCGTGTTTTTATAAAGAGTAAAACCACCTATTGCCGCAGAATTGAAAGATGAAAAGAACCCAAGAAAATGAGAGGTATTATAAAGCGGTATATCATCGAGGTAAAACATGTTTTGGTCCGCCGGGCTTCCTCTGACATTAAATCCTGAATTTCCTTCTCCCACCGATTGAATGCCGGGCAGTAATAAACCGGCTTTTATAATATCCTTTTCGCCAATTGAACTTGGAATTTCTTCAATCCGATTCATGCTTAATTTTTCAAAACCCATAGAGCTGCTTCTCACATTATGGAATTTGTCGGAGCTGATAAGTATTTCGTCCATGGCAACAAACCGGCGTTCAGGATAAATTGTCATTTCACCGTCCGACAACAGTTCTAATTCTACATCGGTTTCTTCAATTTCAATGCTTGTGATATTTAAGCTGTATGTTCCCTTTGCCAAAGTAAGACTGAATACTCCGTTATGATTGGAAACGACCGTTTTACCGGTTTCAAGGACTTTTACCGCCGCATTCGGAATGGCACTTTGGTCTTCGGGATTTTTGATAAATGCTCGAACGGTTGCATATTTTTTTTTATCCGCATCGGCACTGCCCACTGTTTTTCGTTTGGCAATATACTTCGCGGGCTTGCTCAAATAGTTTTTATTATTGGCCGAATTGCTGTCAAAATTATAGTGTTTTGTCAGAAAGAACTCAGGGGGCAATTGGGTTTCAATCTTTTGATTTTGTGTAATTATAAAAATATTGTCCTTTATAGTTAGTGCCAACCCATTGCTTTCCAAAAATCGGATAAGTTGTTGGGTTCCGTTTTCCTGTGATGTACTAAAGGTTGTTTTTAATCTACTGAGGCTGTCAGAGAGAGTGTAAAACTTAATATCAAAATCAGCTTCTGCCTTTTTGGCAAATTCCCCCCAACTAAGGTTTGAGTAGGATTCCGGAAATTGCTGTGTATTGATCTGTGCCTGAGAGTAAAAAGGCAAGCAAACAGTTAGAACCAGTAGGGGAATAAGTTTATTTTTCATATAGAGTGTTGCAGTATTTGATTAGACGATTCAGCTGCGCAGCGGTTGCTTTATGAAAACGAATTTTATTTTTTCGCAGATATTTCAATACTTTTTTCCTGTTTGTTGCAAACAAGGTTGCAAATTTTCTTCGAGATTTTATTAAATGAATTTCATCGTTAAGGATAAGATATTTCTTTGAGTTTAAATCGGAGTATTCTCCGTAACTTTGATTATCAGCCCCTTTGGTGGGATAGTATATTTTGTAATAATAAACGGCCATACTGAAGTATTTTCCTTTTTCTAAATAATAGAAACCGGGTTTTGGCATGTCAATTTTTATTCGGGAGCTGTGAATAAAATATTGATTATTCAAAGAAAAAGAATCAAGCCGAGTAGGGTTAAGGCGAATAAGTTTGTAAAAATCATTCTTGGGATTTGATTTTATGACTACCGCCCGGAGTTCGGTGTCAAATTTCAGGGGAATATTTTTGTAGGTTTTCCCGTCAATATAAATATTTCCCTCAGAGAAATTTCCGTCACCGGTGTATGGATGTCCCTTGGCATCACGATGAAGCGGAAAATAGAGTTTGCCGAAAACCAAAATATCGTCGGTTCCGTACTTTGCTTGAGCAATTTTGTATAGCCTTGATTTGGATAACTTTTTATTGTTGGACTGCGAAATGCCGAAAAGAGGGTTGAGTACAAAAAATAATAAGAGAATATGAGTTACATTTTTTTTAAACACAGTATTGTAATTAGTTTATAGTCATAAATTTTGAATACAGTATTGAGCCGTCTTTGAAAGCCCAATGTGCTTTCTTTACAATTGTACGGCCTTGTTGGTTCCTTTGATAAAGTATGATGAGTCGTCATCAATTTGCAAATACATCGGGTTGGTTAATATTTTGAAAGAACACAATTTTTTACAAATTTAATATTTTTAGGAAAGAACAATTATTAATCTGTCAAAAGAATTTGGGCAAGTTTTATAAATTCATTAAAACATCAAAGATTATTGTCAGACAAAGTCCAAAGGTGATAAAATTATTGAATATCCCAATAAATTCAGACCAAACGATTTTTACTGTTCCGATTTTAGGATTTCAAGAAAAATGCACATCTTTGTACCCCCTAAATTCAAATATAATTTCAAGAGATGGATACAAAACACATTCAAATTATTTCGGATGAAACCGGAAAGCAAAAGCATTATATAAATAATATTCTTGAATTGTTTGCCGGAGGTTCCGGTATCCCTTTTGTAAGCAGATATCGTAAGGAGGCCACCGGAAGTGCTGATGAAGAAGTTTTGGAAACGGTTAAGAGCCGGTATGAAGAATTATTGAAAATAGAAAGTCGGCGAGAAACAATACTCGAAAGTATTGAGGAACAGGGCAAGTTAACCCCCGAATTGAGAAAGCAAATTACGGCAACCTACAAATTAACAGAGCTTGAAGACCTTTACCTGCCGTATAAAAAGAAACGGAAAACAAAAGCCGATAAAGCTCGGGAAATGGGATTAGAGCCACTCTCTGAATTTATTTTATCCGAACGCCCGGGAAACCTCAAAAAAGCAGCCGACCGCTATTTGAATGAAAAAGTAAAATCGGTGCAAGAAGCCGTTGAAGGAGCTAAGCATATCATTGCTGAACAAATCAATGAAGATGTGCAAACCCGTGAATCGGTCAGGCGGTATTTTAAAAGAGA